>NZ_JBFSUL010000060.1:0-31607 GCF_041467395.1 Vibrio sp. 10N.247.310.98
ATCACTTCGGAAGAGGCGGCCATTCTAGCGATTTAATTCTCAGTGTCAAACACTTTTGAAAATTAATTTCTACTTTCTAAAAGTAGGAGCGAATTATCGCTTAAAGCTAGTTGCCTTACTAACATTCTGCGCTGAAGCCTTGTGGCGTCTGCCGTGTCAGTGAGGCGGCATTATAGAGATGTTCATCACATTGGCAAGTGTTTATTAAAGAAAGATGCAAAAATAACGATTACATGGCGAATAAACACTCAAAGCCTTATTTGTGCAAGTTTAACTACAGAGTACTTACAAAATAACCACAGACTTATCCACAATTGATCTAATTTTCATCGTAGAAAACAAAAAAGCTGCCTCATGGCAGCTTTTTAAATGGCAACGAGTCTAAATCCCAGAACCATATTGCTCTCCATCATCTTCATGGAGACCACATTCGCGTTTCAACCCATTAAAACGAGTTTCCTCTTCAGTCATACCCGGTTCCCACTTCTTAGTTGTATGTGTATCTCCAACAGAAAGGTAACCCTGCTCTCGAAGCGGGTGATAACCGAGACCATGCTCTTCTAGGTAATAGTGAACATCTTTATTCGTCCAATCGATTACCGGCAAAAATTTAAACACACCATTTTGGATAGATAAGATTGGCAAATTTGCACGCGATTGAGATTGCTCTCTTCTTAAACCGGAAAACCATGTCCCAGCCTCGAGCTCATCCAACGCTCTTCTCATCGGTTCAACTTTATTAAGCTTGTTGTACTTCTCTATCCCTTCTATACCTTGATCCCAAAGTTTTCCATATTGCGCTTCTTGCCAATTAGGGCTCTGTTGGGCGCGAAAGACTTGAAGGTTTAGAGTCAACTTCTGACTTAACTCATCAATAAAGCGATAGGTCTCCGGAAATAGATACCCTGTGTCAGTCAAAATAACCGGAATATCTGGTTTTGCTTGGGTCACTAGGTGCAACATCAATGCTGCTTGGATTCCGAAACTAGAAGACACAACATGTGTCCCTTCTAAATTATCTAAAGCCCACTTAACTCTTTCTAATGCGGTTAGCTGCTCTAACTCTGCGTTGATTTGTCCAAGACGAAGTATTTGCTCCGTCTTAGTCAATGCGAGTAGCTCTGCTAACTTCAATTTTGAAGCGACAGAATTATGCATGCAGATCCCTCTTGGAAATGATCACCTCTTCGATGATGCCAGTTCGGATTGTAAAATCACCGAACCCTTCTTTGTCGTTGCGTTCTGTAGCCCAACGTCCCACCAGCGCATCAATCTCTTCTAAGATCTGAGCTGATGTGATGTTCTCTTTATACATCTTAGGGATACGAGTTCCGGCCTTGTTGCCACCTAGGTGCATGTTGTAACGCCCCGGAGCCTTACCCACTAAACCAAGTTCAGCCAACATTGCACGACCACAACCGTTTGGACAACCTGTGATTCGAAGGATGATGTTATCTTCTTCTGGTAATCCATGTTTTTTCAGAATGTCTTCAACATCCGTTACAAACTCAGGAAGAAAGCGCTCAGCTTCTGCCATTGCTAAAGGACATGTTGGGAAAGCCACACACGCCATTGAGTTTTTACGTTGCTCTGAAACAGCATCATCCATCAAGCCATATTGACGCGCCAGTTTTTCAATCTTGGCCTTTTGACTCGTCGACACACCCGCAACAATTAGGTTTTGGTTTGCAGTCATGCGGAAGTCACCTTTGTGGATCTTCGCTATTTCAGCAACACCTGTTTTCAGAGCTTTACCCGGAAAATCAAGTAAACGACCATTCTCGATGAATAACGCCAAGTGGTGCTTACCATCAATGCCTTCCGCCCAACCAATGCGATCACCACGGCCAGTAAACTCATAAGGACGGCTTTCAGAAAATTCTACGCCTGCACGCTTTTCTACTTCTGCTTTGAATACATCAATACCAACACGGTCTAGTGTGTATTTGGTTTTTGCATTCTTACGGTTTGAACGGTTACCCCAGTCACGCTGAGTCGTTACCACCGCCGCTGCTACATCTAACGTTTTATCTAATGGCACAAAACCAAAGTCGTCAGCTTTACGTGCATAAGTAGAGGTATCACCGTGTGTCATAGCAAGACCGCCACCGACTAACACATTAAAGCCCACCAGCTTTCCGTCTTCAGCAATAGCAACAAAGTTAAGATCGTTAGCATGGACGTCCACATCATTTTGCGGAGGAATGACAACCGTCGTCTTGAACTTACGCGGTAGGTAGTTGCTACCAAGGATAGGTTCTTCATCCGTTGTTTCTAGTTTTTCACCATCTAACCAGATTTCTGCATAAGCACGAGTCTTCGGTAATAGATGTTCACTGATCTTTTTCGCCCACTCGTAAGCTTCTTGATGAAGTTCAGATTCAACCGGGTTTGTCGTACATAGAACATTTCGGTTTACATCACCCGCTGTCGCAATTGAATCAATGCCAATGCTATTTAGCGTTTGGTGCATCAACTTAATGTTCGGCTTCAAGACACCGTGGAACTGAAACGTTTGACGAGTTGTTAGACGAATTGAACCGTAAGAGGTACTTTCGTCTGCGAACTTATCAATCGCCAACCACTGCTTAGGGGTAATGATACCACCAGGCATACGAGCACGAAGCATGACGTTATGTAACGGTTCGAGCTTTTGTTTGGTACGTTCGTTACGAATATCACGGTCGTCTTGTTGATACATACCGTGGAAACGAATCAACTGAAAGTTATCAGCAGTAAAGCCACCTGTTATGCGGTCTTGGAGATCTTGTTCAATCGTACCGCGTAGGTTATTACTTTCACGCTTAAGACGCTCATTGTCAGCCAAAGGTCCAAGTACTTGACCTAGCACTTCTTGCTCTATTACTTGCTTGCTCATTAGTACACATCCCTTTGGTAACGTTTCGCTTTACGTAAATCATTAATATATTGTTCAGCTTGCTCGCGGCTCTGGTTGCCATGCTTTTCCGCTATCGAAACTAACGCTTCATGAACATCTTTAGCCATTCGAGTCGCATCGCCACAGACATAGAGGTACGCGCCCTCTTGCAGCCATTGCCACACCTGCTCTGCTTGTTCGATTAAACGGTCCTGAACATAAACCTTTTCTTTTTGGTCACGGCTAAAGGCAACATCGAGCTTAGTTAGCGCGCCAGACTTGAGGTACTTTTGCCATTCAACTTGGTATAAGAAATCTTGAGTAAAGGTACGGTCACCAAAGAACAACCAGCTTTTTCCTTCAGCATCATTGTTTTCACGCTCTTGAACAAAACTGCGGAACGGTGCGATACCGGTACCCGGGCCGACCATGATGATTGGTGTATTGTCGTCTTGTGGTAATTTGAAGTTATTGTTGTTCTCAACAAACACCTTCACTTCACCACCCTCTTCAAGACGTTGAGCTAAGAAGCTAGAAGCTCCGCCTAAACGAGACTCTTCGCCTTTTTGGTATTCAACCAAACCAACCGTCAAGTGAACTTCTTCATCTACTTCTGCTTGGCTTGATGCAATAGAATAGAGACGCGGTGTCAGCTTACGTAACAGGCCAATTAACTCATCAGCCGATAGCTTAGTTTTCTTCTCAGCTAAAACATCGACAACTTGAGTATTACCCGCGTATTCACGAAGCTTGTCTTTATCTTCCACCAGCTTGATTAACTTCTTGCTGCCCGATAACTCAGCAAACTTAGTCACAAGTTGAGGGTTTGAAGTGGTAATCTCAAATTTACTCACTAGCGCACTATGGATAGATAGATTCTCACCATCGACATCGACACTTTCGATACCCGATAACCCAACCTTAGAAAGAATCTGATTTGCGAGTTCTGAACTGTTTTCATACCATACGCCTAGCGCATCGCCGGGTTGGTAGGTAATGCCCGACTCATCAAGATCAATCTCGATATGACGAACATCTTTACCCGAGTCACGACCCGTGATCTTTTGACTCGTCAATAGTGTCGCGGTGTATGGGTTTTGTTTGGTGTATTGCGAATGACCGGCGGCCGCTTGGCCTACTGGTAACTGAACCACATCGGCTTCAGTGCCTGTCGATAGCGTCTCTTTTACTTGCTCTAATGCTTTAGCGCGCCATTCCGTTGCTGACTCTTCGTAATCAACATCACAATCAAGGCGATCGACAAACGATTTCGCACCAAGCTTAGCGAGGAAGCTATCGAAGTCTTTAGCCGTTTGGCAGAAGAACTCATAGCTTGAGTCACCTAAACCAATCACACCGTATTGTAGGTTTGATAATTTTGGCGCTTTCTTCGATTGTAGGAATTCATGCAACTCAATAGCGTTATCAGGGGCTTCGCCCTCACCATTGGTTGAAGCCACAAAAATGACGTGTGTCTCTTTGGCTAGGTTCTTACCTTTATAATCACTTGCATCGAAAAGCTCGACAGCAATACCTAAGGCTTTTGCTTCTGCCTCTAGCGATTCAGCGACGCCTTTCGCATTACCGGTTTGAGAAGCGAAGATAATGCTGAGCTTACCCGCTGGCTTAGCCGCTACTGCAGCGGCCGCTTGAGCGATTGGCGCAGCAGCACCGACAGGCTGAGCTTGGCTCACTCCCCAAAGGTAACCACTGACCCATGCCAGTTGTTGTGAAGACAGTTCAGAAACAGTTTGCTGAAGATGACCCAATTGTTGGTCATTAAGTGGTGCTGCTAGCCCAGGTAACTCATTAGCCCCAGACTGTGCATTATTATTTTGTGAAGACTCTTTCTTATTTAAAGACATGGTCACGACATCCCTAATCATTGCGTGACGATAGATTAACCACTCCTTTTAATAACAAGAAAGAATAGAAAAGTATGTTTTATAACTTTTTGGAAGTAAAAACCGATTGAAACGTAAATTGTCTTACTGGTTTTCAATGCGTACTTGCTGAAAGCCAACCGCCATTGCCGACTTAGATGCCAAGTCTAAATCCGCGTAATGACATTCTTCACCATGAACATCAGTAAGCAGAACAAAGCCCCCCCCCATATGACGAAACTCCACAACCCAAGACCCTTCTTGAATTGAGGGCTCTATGATGGCTTCAACTAACAGGTTTTCTCTATATAAATTTCGTAATTCATTGAGTGTCATATTCCATCCCTTGCTTTGACCTCACTACATAGACCTTATAAGAATAGACGCAAATTGGCTCTCTGTAATAAGGATGGTCGAAAGTGATGAATGTGCTAACTAATTCCAGAAAGATATAATCAATAGATATAAAAAAACGCCACTTAATAAAGTGGCGTTCTTAAAATTCGTTCTAAATTTGCTTTATATGGCCTAGAAGCGCACTTCAGCACCAGCAAACCAACCATCGACCATGACAAAGCTCTTGCCTAGTTCTGAGCTAAAGAACTCATCCGAATCTAAATCGATAACACGGTAACCACCACGCAGGGCAATTTCAGATTCTGATACAGGGATTCGGTACTGAACACCCGCCATCAAGTCAGTGCTCTTAATACCACTGCTATCACCAAACTCCATGGTACCAATGATATCGAAGTTGGTGTCAGGAACGTTGATCTCTGCGTTACCGTAGAAGCTCCAAGTAAATTCATCAAAGGTTGCTTGAGTACTCGTTTTAGGCTCAATGTAGTTAGAGTTTGAGTACTGAGTGAACGTCACACCTGCATCAAAGTTCATCAACTTGTGCTCTAACAGTGTGTAATAGAAGGTGTAGTCGTACTTATCGAAGGCCAATGAATCCGCATCGACAGAAGTATAGCGAAAACTAGCGTTTGGTAGCATCGGGGCATTATGCTCAAATGCGAAATACAACGAAGGTGAGTTAGAATCGTCATCTTGTCTAACTTCGTTTAGCTTTGTACTTCCCCACCACATATCGGCACCGACTTTAGCCGTGTAAGAAAACTCTTCTTCAGCAGACACTGCTGAACTTAAAGATAGCATTCCCACTAAAGCAATTAATGGCATTTTATTCATTTGAGATAGCTCCAATTCCATATCGTAGTGCTAATTGTATGCACATTCATAGATTATTGGGGAAAATTCTACCACACATCTTAAATTCTAAAACGATAAACCGCTGACGAGTAAAGATTTGACGGCACGATGACCTTAGTAACGTCTCTGGTTAGAACTGTGTACAAAATTTTTGAAAAACCACACACCGATTGCAATCACGATCAACCAAGGCAGTAACTTAAACACGACGCCCATCATACCTAAGACCAACATGACTAATAACGCCACTCCGGTTGCAGCCAATACCGTCATAAACGTAATACCAGTGACAAGTAGAGTCGCAACGAAAATAAGAACAAATATTAATTCAAACATAATGGTCTCCCTAATGAGTTAATGACCTATCTTTCCTACTTTCTAACATTGCAGCTTCCATACCAAGTATGCCAACCCTATAAAATCCTTATTTATCAGATAAATAAAAAGCCACACATCTTCATGCGTGGCTTTTCGGAAACTTATAGTGGTAAATTTAACCTCTAGTGGCGAATTTAGCCTTAAGTTTTAAGCTTAGGTTTATAAGCTTAAGTTTTTAAGCTTGGGTTTTTAGCTTTGGCTTTTAAGCTCGAACTTTAACCTCGGGGGAGATTATACGTTTAGCTCTTTAGGGATCTTAGCCAATGCTGTTTGCATCACTTCAATACCTGCACCTTTCTTATGTGCGTTTTCACTGATGTAGCGACGCCATTGTCTTGCACCAGGCATGCTTTGAAACAAACCAAGCATGTGACGAGAGATGTGACCTAAGCTTGCACCATTTGAAAGTTCACGCTCGATGTACGGGTACATCTCTTCGACAACCTGTGAGCGCTTCTTAATTGGTGTGTCTAAACCAAAGATCTGTTGATCAACTTCAGCCAAAATAAATGGGCTATGGTAAGCCTCACGACCAATCATCACACCATCAAGGTGTTGCAAGTGCTCCTTAGTTTGCTCAAGAGTCGTAATGCCACCATTCACGGCAATCACCAGATCAGAGAAATCTTTCTTGATTTGGTATGCACGATCGTAATCTAGCGGTGGGATCTCACGGTTCTCTTTCGGGCTAAGGCCACTCAACCACGCTTTACGCGCGTGAATAGTAAATTGCTCACAGCCACCTTTTTCAGAAACCGTCGAAACAAACTTAGTTAGAAACTCATAAGAGTCTTGGTCATCGATACCGATACGCGTTTTCACGGTAATTGGAATATCAGTGACTTCTTTCATCGCTGAAACACAATCTGCCACCAACTCTGGCTCAGCCATTAAACACGCACCAAAGCGACCGTTTTGAACTCGGTCTGAAGGGCAACCTACGTTAAGGTTCACTTCATCATAACCGCGTTCACCAGCAAGCTTGGCACAAGCAGCAAGATCAACCGGGTTTGAACCACCGAGTTGAAGTGCAAGAGGATGTTCTTGCTCGTTATATTCTAGGAAGTCGCCCTTACCATGTAAGATCGCGCCCGTTGTTACCATTTCCGTGTACAGAAGAGTCTGCTGAGAAAGCAAACGGTGAAAGTAACGACAGTGGCGGTCAGTCCAATCGAGCATGGGTGCAACGGATAAGCGGTTAGCCGCGTATTTACTAGTATTGTCAGGTTTCATAAGGTGTTACTCGAAATCTATATACTGTATATATATACAGCAATCTGCTAGAGTTGCCCCAAACTCACCCTTTCAGTACGCATATAGTACGTATCGATGGAGTAGGACGAATGGCATCATTTAGCATTAAAAAAAGAACACTAAAAAGCGGTGAATCACGCTTCACAGTGGACATTGTAGTCAAAAATAATTGGGCGATTATACACAGGGAATCGAAAACATTCAGGAACAAAGACGAACTTATTTTTCCCTACAACTCGCGAAGTGTTAGCGCAGGCTTTCAAAGAGTGAGAAACGAGTTAGGTATTGAAGATTTGAGGTACCACGACTTACGAAGAGAGGGAGCGAGTCGCTTGTTTGAGAAAGGATATTCAATAGAAGAGGTAGCTCAAGTCACTGGGCATCGAAACTTGAACATTTTATGGCAGGTTTATACGCAGTTATTTCCACATAAATTGCACTCCAGAAAAGAAGGCTAACACCCTAATTTTACTAAAAATCAGTAGTACTCAATTGATGGCACATATAATATAAACATCAACTATGCCAATAATTTTATATCTACTAGCTTCAAACATTGAGGCTTTAATCAAAGGACTGCTTTTATGAAAAGTATTGTTTTCTTCAATAACAAAGGGGGAGTAGGAAAGACAACCCTCCTATGTAACTTAGCTGCTTATTTTTCAATTAACTTAGGAAAAAAAGTACTAGTTGTTGATGCTGACCCGCAATGTAACAGTACTAGCTACCTACTGCCCGATAAAGATGTTGATGCTCTGTACGACAGAGTTAGAAGACAAACTATAGAGTCCTTTATGACGCCAGTGCGTCGCGGCCAAGGCTTTATGGAGAATAAGATCCCGCCAATTTATTCCAAGAGGTTCCAATGCGATCTTATACCCGGGGACCCAAAACTATCTTTGAGCGAAGACCTGTTGGCAACAGATTGGAAGGGTTCAACAACTGGTGACCATCGTGGAATGCAAACGACTTTGGTTTTCAAACACCTGACACTGCTTTATGCGGAAGAGTATGACTACATCTTCTTTGATGTCGGTCCATCTTTAGGCGCTATAAACCGAGCAGTAATGCTAGGGTGTGACTACTTCGTAACACCAATGTCAGTAGATGTATTTAGCTTAATGGCTATCGACAACATGAACTTGTCATTAGAAAAGTGGAGAAAAGGGTTTGAAGGCGGCTTAAGCAACTATAAAGAGGAAGAAGGCGAAGATTTTAGCATATACGACGAAAATGTATCTTGGTCACTAAAATTTGCTGGGTATGTAATGCAGCAGTACAAAGCGAAAACAGTTCGTGGAACCAGAGTTCATGTTAACGCCTATGAAAAAATTTCAAATAAAATTCCTGCAAAAATAAATAGTGAGCTAACAAATAACTATTCTGGAAATCTAGAATTAGAAACTAACCTAGGCGAAGTTCAGAACCTCCATAGCCTAGTCCCAATGTCACAAACCTCAAAAGCACCTATTTTTCAACTAAAAGCTAAAGATGGTGTAGTTGGAGCTCACTTTAGTAAGGTAGAAGAAGCCAAGAAAATCTTTGGTGGCATTGCGTTAAATCTACTACACAACATCGGTGACGAGGGCACTTTAAATGATTAAATGGCCTGACGATATTGTGAATGATATCGCCCGAAGAAAGTCAGTTTTGTTCTTAGGTTCTGGCATCTCAATGAACAGCACTAGCCCCTCAGGCGTTAGACCTAAAACATGGGCTGCGTTCCTTAATTCATTGCTGCCTCAAATTACTCCCAATAAGCACATTAAAGATCTGATCAAAGAAAATGATTTTCTTACAGCTTGTGAAATTATAAAACGTGAACTGGGTCGTGCGAACTTTACTAGGGCTGTCGAAGCTGAGTTCCTAACCCCTGGATACCAACCTGCTGAGATCCATGAAGTACTATTCAACTTAGATTCTAGAATTGTCGCCACTCCTAATTTTGACAAGATATACGAAACATATGCGAATGCTCAAGCCAATGGCTCAATAGTTGTAAAGCAGCATAATGATAATGATGTTAGCTCATTTGTTCGTAGCCCCGGTCGATTAATTCTCAAACTACACGGAACTATCGACTCTCCTGATAACCTCATTTTCACAAGAGCTGAGTACGCTGAAGCCCGAACAAAATACTCCGCCTTTTATGAAATACTAGAAGCTTTGTCTATCACACATACGTTCATTTTCATGGGATGTGGAATCAATGATCCTGATATCAAACTATTGTTGGAAGATACTCTGTTTAAGCACAATAGTTCTAGAGGACATTTAATGCTACTTCCAAATGAAGGAGTACATAAGTCTGTAGCGAAAGTTGTAGAAGATACAATGAACTTACAAGTTATTAGATATTCATCAGCAAACAATCACGTTGAGTTACTAGATTCACTGAAGGAATTACAAGCTCTAGTCGAAGAAGAACGAGAAGATCTTGGTGAAACCCAGAACTGGTAAAAACAACTTTAGAGCAGCTACTTACTTGACTCTATACGTGTAATCCTTTCATCCATCTTTTCCATCATCAAGCGCAGCCACTTAACATCAGTTTTGAGTGTAATGCCTACACCAACCCCACTCGATAACGCACTAACAACGGCGACTATTAGTGTTTGATACTCTGCCATTTACTTGAACTCATTGCGTAAGGTTTCCCATAGGCCAAATACTATTGGAGCACTTGCGCCAATAATGCCACCGAATTGAACACCGTCTGCCGATACGCTAGCGGTGATAAGTTCAGGGTGACCAGAAACCAAAGCAGCTCCCGCGCCAAGTAACGCTAAACCCTTTTTAGTGGAAGGAGCAGATCATTTTCTTCTGTTCACTTTCTATGACGCGGACTTAAATAACCAACTTTTCAAGTTCGATTCGGTGAGAGGCTTTTCCTTTACTGTGCTTTACCCATAAACGCTTTGGTTGGTATCCATTGGCACGGACCTCAACATCATAATTACCCTCTGGCAATCGCATACCGGCTTGGTACCTAGGCTTAATATTCATTATTCGAACCTTAAAACCCGGTTGGTTCTGTGCATTTGAATTGATGTACATAGGAAACTCCGTTTGGGCTTCATTATTGTTTTTAGCTGAACTCACCGGTTCGCTCTCAGCACGCTGAGTTAAATAACGAGCAAAAACACCATCCAACTCCGCTACCGAATGCTCCAAAGAGGCAGAAAACCCATCAGTAATACGCATACTTTTGTCTATTTGAGCGCCAAGTGGATGAATCAACGGTTGAGTATGTATCACCCAACGAACGGCATAAGAAGCCGACGGAGATAGTGTGTCACTGACTTGCTCTAAGAAAAAGCCAATCGTTGAGTCCGTTTGAGTGTACTTGGATGAAAATACATTCACAGGCACAACAAGAATAACGAATATGACGATAAACGAGCTGCCTATATTCAGAGCCTTGCTCTTCAAGTTCGGTGCTGGCCGTGGTTTATGGTAATTCATCAACACGATAAATTTTCCTGGCAGCTTAAACACCGTTAGGACAACGAGAAATAGCGATAGTCCCATTGATATTGGCGGCACAATGATAGAACGCAATGCCGCTTTGCCTTGTTCAGCATAAGGGCCATCATCAGCAAACTGAGCGCGTGACGCCTCAATATAACCTAGCCAATAATCTCTCTCACGCCTCACATTTGGAACAATAACCTGTTGGTAAAATTGCTTATTATTCCACGTCGCCATCATGGGCTCGACGTAATAACGTTCGCCCATACGATTCTTTATTTGTTGCTGAACTTCGGCTACTTTTTGAAAATCATTCCAAGATAAGTTCGGTTCAATGTCGTAACCCCGCTGCTTTGCCTCGGCATGCCAACGAGCTTTGGTGTCCTTCATAACTTTGTTTCTGACTGCATTTTTAAACACGCTAATTTGGTTTATTTGCCAATTGGAGTCTAAATGGATCCCCTTTCGATGAACTTGAGTACGAACCTTACTTGCTGTTGTAGAGTGGGAGCGAAACTCCGACATAGAGTCGATTCCCATAGGATAACCGGTCTCTTTTAAGAACTGTTTTTGCCACACTGCCAGTATTCGTGGTGTGTAATGAGCGACACTATTGGTATACGTTTTATCTTGAATGGCTTCTCCAGCTTGCCCTGTCGCCTGCTCAATACCGGCTTGGATAACTGATAAGCCTAGAGAACCGAATGCTTCCCCCCAAGATGTTTCACCTTTCGTTCGTCGAAAGGTTTTCTCTAACCAATAATCCATCGGTTGGTGGGGAATCGAGTTATCTTTTAATAAGCGTTCATAGCGATCTTCAATGCGGCTGATACAATTGGCTCTTGAGCTTCCTTTGCGTTTATAACAGCGTTCTTTATCATCAAATAGGTCAAAAATAGGTTGTGCAACTCTTTGTGCTCTCGCCTCTGCTCTCGTTAAATAGGCCTTACTCGCCTGTTGATAATCACGATACCCCGTCGCGACGGTCGACTCGACCTCTTCCCACGCTTGATTGGCCTTTTGATGGCGAGACTCTACCGTCTGATTATACGCCCCAACATGTTTTTGATATTGATGCCACGATTGCTGAACTTCACTCCGTAATACTTTATAGTTCGCATAGTGCTCATCGAAATTGGCGTTTGCTCGATTTTGAATATAACGATCCAAAATTTGAACTTTCTTATCATCAATATGACTTAAGAATGCATCATTGCTGTAAACCAACCCACCGATCAAAGCGAGAAAAGTCATTTCTGACGACTCGGTACTCGCCTCTGAGTTATAAGGGATCCCTTCGATATTAATCGCATTCATCGCTAAACTAGATCGCAGTACAGAGGAAAAGAAAGCCTCCTGTCTCTGCTTTGCACTACTCGGTTCAATCAACCATTTATCTATTACCGCCTTTTGACCAAAAAAAACCGTTGGCCAAACCAAAGCTGTAATCACGACCAACGATGAAATAGCGCGAAACTTCGTCGTGGTCAGCCATCCTTTAAGTAGAAAATCCGCAACAATTAAAGTCACCCCGATCCCTGAGATGGTTCGGCCAAATAGCTCCGTTTTATGTAATTGAGCATCACTAACATCGATTCCACCCGCAATTTCAACCAACTTGGCGTTGAAAGCGACTTCAGGAAAAAGATAAAGAAGTGAACAAAAAAACAACAAAACAGCCAACCATTTCGGCTTCTTATTATTTGTGGTTATTACGTCCTGGCTAGGAACTGGTTTCATCTTAACGCTTCCATAATTTGTCTATCCCTGTTCTCATCAAACATCATTTTTCTGTCGGCATCGAAATGCTGATCGCATCGTTACTTAAATTTAAATCTTCATCTTGAATATCAAACAGCACTGCTGGCTTCGCGCTCTGCGTTGTTTGCGTTCTTTTTTTCACACCTTTCACGCTAGCAGGCTTGGAATATGACACACTCCTAATGAGACCTCGGTTAGTGATGTAATGGCCATCTTTGAGGTAATCTATTTGTTCATAGAGTCGGTGAAAATCAGCGTCATTGGGTAGGCCAGCAACGGTTTCGCCTGCTAACGTTGTGGGTTGGTAGCCATTTGATTGAACGACAAGCTGTGGAGCAAGCTGCTGACAAATAGAGAACTTACTGGTATCCATGATCGCCTCATCTGGCAGAGGTCGACCTGCCTTAGCTAACGAGACCAATTGATCTTGGTGGTAATCCGTTCCGTTAATCGTATAAGTCACCACCTTCATGCCTTGCGCTTTCGCACGGCTGTAAATTGTCGCATATTGTCGGTAACTTCTTATATCAACATGTAATCCACTATTGGGGCCAAGTATTCGTTTTACCGTTTTAGCGGAATGTTTGGGCTTATGCTTACGATAACGCCCCTCCATAGCAAAGGCGCGATCGATATTCTTTTTATTTTTCTGATAATAATCATCAGAACCCATGCCTCGTTTTGCATCCCGCTTAAACTGAGCAACCGACGCCGAATGAGGCTCCCATACATACCCAAGATAAACACTTGAATTGATTTCCCGCATTTTTTTCAGAACGTCCATATCCATTGATGAATAAAAATAGTTTCTATAGGGGAGACTTTGTCTGGCCATTTCGTCGAGTTTAAACAAATCTTCCATGGAGCCATCTGATGTTTTTATTTCAATATTAAGGGGTTGTTCAATCGTTGCGTAATGGTACCAATCATTCACGGCTTCATTGAAATAAGCGGGACGATACCCATCTAATGTTCCGTCAGGGCTCCTTCCACTCAGAGAGTTCCACTCACTACTCTTCATACGACTCACGCGATATCGCTTACCATCACTACGAGCGGTTGCTCTTCCTGTTTCTATGTCGTGATGTACAACCCAATCTTTATCACGCGTCAGCATCACATCAATTTCTGCTCCATCAAAACCACTTACCGCCGCCATTTGAATCGCATTACGAGAGTTTTCAGCATAATTAGAGCTGCCACGGTGGGCGATAACATCAATAGGGCACTGTCCTTTGATGTAAGAGATATCCCCTCCCATGGTTTGATAAAGATTGCGCGATTTTAACGCCAACTGCATATCACGAAACATTTCTCGCCCCTCTGCTGAGTTATGATTCGAGATTAGTTTTGCATCTGCAGGTAATCCAAGCCCTCGCTCCAAGGTTGGTTGTGGTGGTGTTACTTTATCTGTAGATGAACATCCCTGAATAAGAGCAATAGTAGTGACAAGCAGCCCTCTTGAAAGCGTGGTTACACGTGAAGGTGGTGAAAACATGAGATCCTTATCCGTTGGTAGCTTATATGTGACATAACTGGGTTTCACACGCTGAGCACGACAAAGTCGGCCTCCAAGCACGGAGACCGCAAAGTGCTAATATATGATGACTCCACCATTGATTTCGATTGTTGATATGTTGTTGGAGTGGACGTATTTAATGGTTCAATTTGATTGAAAGCAAAGGCTCAAAAACTCATAAATACAAATCATGATTACATTATTTCATCAAATAATAATTGAATAAGCCCTTGTTCATCTGGGATGTCATACCCCTTTCGACATGGATAAGCCAAACCATCTGTGAAGTTCAAAAACGAAAAGCTATTGTCTATGCTTTCGCTCCCCTCTTCATCCTGCCATGGTTCAATAGTACTGTTCTGTTTAGTCACGATATAACCACACGAATTGACAGGCATCTCGGTCTTACGATTTAAGACTATCTTATGATTGGAATTATTGTAGTGATTTACTCGAATCTTACCGGCTAACGCTAGATATATCGCCCCTGCGGCGCCCAAAAGCAAAGTGTGGCCGATAACTTTACCTGTCGCACTCGCTACGGCGATTCCAACATTAGCAGTCGCACTCGCGATGCTTTGACCTCGGTTTCCATAACGGTCTGTAGAATACACGTAATCCACGCTATGTTTTCTTTCAACGCGAGCACGTTGTCTGACAGGAGTATGGTTTATGTACTCTTGACCACCAAAAGCATCAAAGTTGTGTATTAATACCGGAACACAATGATAAGTTTCTCCATTCCAGTTCACTACACGAGCCTTCATTTGCCATGGATAATACTCTTCATCTAAATATTTCTTACATAAAGCTGGTAACAAATGGCTAAGTAACGCTGTGTTGTGATCGCTCTGCGCCATGTTGTACAGTCCTTGCGTTATTGATCGGGCCTGCTCTTGATCTCCTGATCTTGCGGCAACGATAAAGAGAATGACCTCGCCCCAAAAAGTATCGTTGATCAAGTAGTCAACCGGCAAATTATCGATTTCGATTAAAGCTCGTGGAACATCTTCATCGGACAAAGCCTCCAATACTGCAGACAAGTGATGCACGCGATCTTGAGGCTTTGCAATAGGTTCGTAATATGCGTCCCATCGTTCAACAAAGGTCTTCCAACGCATTATTTTTTTAAACTCCTCAGTTACTCCTTCCGTGGTGAGTAACTTAGGTTCAATATATTTTGCAATGTGCTTTTTATGACCGTCTCGCTTTTTCATCGCCTTTGTGTAAATTTTGCTATCAGACTTGAATAAGTGCAGTGCTAAACCATAGCTTTCATACCATTCACCAAGGTTAAGATGACTACTTTCTAATGAAGCTTTAGCCAAAGCGTCAAAATGCTTTTTCATTTTATTCCCTTCCAATTTGACGACTTAAATAAAGATAAAGGCGATGACTAAAATAATAGCTGCGGCTATAGCCAGTTTGATGTATAGCTCATTTTTTTTAACTCTTGGTTCTTCCACTTCTTCAAGCTTATCCCTCATGGCCTTAAAGTCATCCAAACGTTGTTGATAACGTTTTTCTCTTTGATTATAGATGGACAACAGTTTCAGAAATGATTCTTTGTTTACTTGCTCCACAGCTTAACTCCAAGAATTTGAAATTAAAGACTAAAACTCCAATACACCATGACAAGCTCATGTTGACAGGAGGGGTCAATAGTCTTCTTCTAGTCTATATTAGGCATCGATTTTAGCGAATAAGGAACAATATGCGATAAGAAATGTGATTTAAAACAGCACATTATTGTAAGAAAAATTAATTGAGCTAAATTGAACTCAAATGAAGATGTCATATCAACTTTACCTCATACTTTTTTATAAACCTATTCACCAGATCTCTAATTCAACCTCATTAATCAGTTATGCCTTGAGTCACACTGTCATTTTGAGTTACCTTGTCTTATTCAAAGTCGTGGGTCACAATACGCTCTGTACCTGACTTTAATAGAAATCATTGGCTCCCAAAACGTAGTAACCTAGAAATAAGGTTTGATTAGGGATGTCCGATTGAATGGTGAAAAATTTGGACCACACATTAATAGAGCAAGTTGAAGGGATATGCGCATCGCGAGGCGTTAGATTAACACCTCAAAGAAAGCGAGTGTTTGAGCTCATCCTCTCTAATAAAAAAGCCTCCAGTGCTTATGAATTATTAGAGCAGTTGAAAGTCAGTGAACCGCAAGCCAAGCCACCTACAGTATATCGCGCTTTGGATTTCTTGTTGGAGCAAGGTTTCATTCACAGAGTTGAGTCAACCAATAGCTTCATATGCTGCTGCTCTTGCAATGCCAACAAACATTTCTCCCAACTACTGATCTGCGATAAATGTGGCACTGTGATAGAACTGCAGGACGATGCGCTTGTCACCCTACTCGCCAGTAACGCTGAGAAGCATGGCTTTCAATTGACGAATCATGTCATTGAATCGCATGGCATTTGCCAATCTTGCTCCTCCGAGATGAAAGAATAAGATTATAGAAGAACATTATGCGCGCTGAATTTGTAAACCCGTTTTTAGCTTCTTTGATGAACGTATTAAAAACGATGGCTTCTCTAGAATTGAAGCCACAAAAACCGAGAGTTAAGAAAGATGAAATCGCTCGTGGTGATGTATCCGGCCTAATTGGTATGGTGGGTACACAATCTCGTGGCTCTATGTCGATCACCTTTGATGAAGGTCTCGCTCTCGAAATCATGGAAAACATGCTTGGTGAACGACCAAACGGCCTCAACGAAGAAGTGACCGATATGGTGGGTGAAATCACTAACATGGTGACTGGCGGTGCGAAACGTATTCTTGCGGAAAGCGGTTTTGACTTCGATATGGCAACACCAATCGTGGTTTCCGGTAAAGGTCATACGATTCGTCACAAGTGTGATGGGGCAATCATCATCATGCCTTTCTCATCTCAATGGGGTAATGCTTTCATCGAGATCTGTTTCGAATAGAGACAATCGAGTAAATATAAAACGAAAGGCTGACGTACATACGTCAGCCTTTTTTATTGCCGTAAAATCAACGGACATAAAAAACGCCAACCGAAAGGCTGGCGTTTACAGTTATTACTTGGTGTTACTTAAACAGTCTTAAGCTTTCAGCGCTTTAAATGCGTTGATTAGACCGTTCGTTGAGCTGTCGTGAGACGTTACTTGAGCATCGTCAGCAAGCTCTGGAAGAATTTGGTTTGCTAGTTGCTTACCAAGTTCTACACCCCATTGGTCGAAGCTGAAGATGTTCCAGATAACGCCTTGAACGAAGATCTTGTGCTCGTACATCGCGATTAGGTTACCTAAAGAGCGAGGGTTGATTTGCTTAACAAGAATAGAGTTCGTTGGACGGTTACCTTCAAATACTTTGAAAGGTACAAGCTCAGCCACTTCTTCAGCTGTTTTGCCAGCCGCTAGGAATTCAGCTTCCACTGTCTCTTTTGTCTTACCGAATGCTAGTGCTTCAGTTTGAGCAAAGAAATTAGACATCAACTTCTGGTGGTGATCAGATGCTGGGTTGTGGCTGATAGCAGGCGCGATGAAGTCTGATGGGATCAGCTTAGTGCCTTGGTGAATCAGTTGGTAGAAAGCGTGCTGGCCGTTTGTACCAGGTTCACCCCAGATGATAGGACCAGTTTGGTACTCTACCGGGTTACCTTCACGGTCTACAAACTTACCGTTTGATTCCATGTTACCTTGCTGGAAGTAAGCAGCAAAACGGTGCATGTATTGATCGTAAGGTAGAATTGCTTCTGACTCAGCGCCGTGGAAGTTGTTATACCAAATACCGATAAGCGCAAGGATTACTGGAATGTTGCTTTCAAACTCAGTTGAAGCAAAGTGGTTATCCATCTCGTGAGCACCTTCTAGTAGCTCAACGAAGTTATCGAAGCCAACAGATAGTGAGATAGAAAGACCGATTGCAGACCATAGTGAGTAACGACCACCAACCCAGTCCCAGAATTCGAACATGTTGTCAGTATCAATACCAAACTCAGCGACCGCAGTTGCGTTAGTTGATAGTGCTGCGAAGTGTTTAGCTACGTGTGCGTTGTCACCCGCTTCAGCCAAGAACCAATCACGTGCAGAGTGCGCGTTAGTCATTGTTTCTTGAGTCGTGAATGTTTTAGATGCCACTAAGAATAGCGTTGTTTCTGGGTTAAGAGGCTTAAGTGTCTCAACGATGTGAGTGCCATCTACGTTAGAAACGAAGTGCATGTTTAGGCGAGTTTTGTATGGCGTTAGTGCTTCAGTCACCATGTATGGACCAAGATCCGAACCGCCGATACCGATGTTTACAACATCAGTGATCTCTTTACCTGTGTAACCTTTCCACTCACCAGAAACGATGCGGTGTGTGAACAGTTCCATTTTTGCTAGTACAGCGTTAACTGCTGGCATTACGTCTTTGCCGTCAACCATTACTGGCTTGTCGCTACGGTTACGTAGAGCAGTGTGAAGTACTGAACGACCTTCAGTCTTGTTGATTGCATCACCACCGAACATTGCTTCGATTGCAGACTTAACTTCAGTCTCGTTCGCAAGAGCAAATAGGTGCTGCATAGTTTCAGCATCGATAAGGTTCTTAGAGTAATCCACTAAGATGTCAGAACCGAAACGAGTAGAAAAGCTCTCGAAACGCTTTGCATCTTGAGCAAACAGCTCTTTCATATCCATATCTTGAGCAGACTCAAAATGTGCCGTTAGAGCTTTCCACGCTTGTGTTTGCGTTGGGTTGATATTTTTCAACATGGTATCTATCCCGATGTTACTGTAGGTTTTATTCTAAACGTCACCTGGGTGATGAATAGAACCCCCGATTAGGCGAAAGTTTATATTTTTCTGTGATGACCAAACCGCGTCACCACTGAAAGATTCTTTGTAATTTTTTTTCACGACGTATTATGCCGTATATGAAGAGCGCCACCTTGAGATAAATCAGGATTCGATTTCCTGATAGAGAGATCGATGCTGACTCAGGCTCTAACATAATTAAATGTGAGCGATAGCTGATAAATTCAAGTTCAAAAGATAGCGTTAAACCACTTTTTTTCCAAACACATTATAAAGGATGGCGTATGTGGATTCAGAAGACTATACACCTAAATGCAAGAAAGCGTGGATTTCATCTCATTACTGATGAAATTGAACAACAGATACACGATATCAATTCTCTATCTGTTGGTTTATTACATCTTTTTATCCAACATACCTCTGCCAGCCTCACGCTAAACGAGAACGCTGATCCTACCGTCCGTACCGATATGGAGTCGCACTTTAATAAGTTTGTCCCAGAGCGAGCGCCCTACTACAGACACACCTATGAAGGTGATGATGACATGCCTGCCCACATTAAAGCATCGACACTTGGCACCAGTGTGACAATACCAATTAGCAATGGTCGTTTAGCTTTAGGAACATGGCAGGGTATTTACTTAGGAGAGCACCGAGATTGTGGTGGAAGCCGAACTGTGATTGCTACGATGCAAGGAGAGTAGACTGCTTGAAAACAAGATCTCCTTAATAAAAACAATATCTTGTTAATAAAAAAGAGTGGTGTGTTTCCACGACCACTCTTATAAAAATAGTATTTGGCCTACTGTAGGCCGAAAGGTTTAGAAGGGCTGGTTTATCATAACCCTAAAGGCCCCTTCGTCACCACCTCGCGCCAACTCAGCACGTACAACAATACCTTCCACTTGGAAACGCACCGCGCCACCTAAGCTCCATTTCATGTCCGAGTGCAGTGTTTTGATGTCGTACTCATCGGCAACGCGCCCTAATTCAGCAAACGCTACCCATTGCCACCAAGGCAAATCGTAGTAGTTTATCAGTGGGATATCGCCAAGTGGTTGCCAGTCAGGAAGTACTCGGTACTCAGCAGAATAATGAACTGCAGAGCGACCGTGATAACGACCTCCGGTATAACCTCGTAAGCGATACAAGCCACCCAATCGAGCTTGCTCCGTTTCTGGTGGGCGAGCACAATCTTGCCCAGAGCAGTTATCCCACGTTGGCGTGTCAGCGGTATAGAAATCAAATGCTAAAACTTGTTGATCGAATAAGTCCCCTAAAGGACCTAAAGCAAAGTACTGGCTATTTTGGAAGGTCCACTTAAGCCACAAGTCATCGTTAGACCAACTCTCTGCGCCAGTGGTGAACTCAAGGTTAGTGTGAGAACCTCTGGTCGGGTTGCGTGTGCTATCACGGTTATCCCAATCAAACGCCAAACTAAAGCCTGTTGCCTCCTCGGTATTATTTAAACCTTCCAACTCACGAGCAGTATAAAAAGGCGTAAATAGAATCGAACTGACACCCGATTCGATTGGCGAAGCAAAGCTCACATCTTTGATTGGCTGAAAAGCACCGAGTAAACCGTGTTCTGCAACGTTGCCCCAAGGTAGCAAATACTTAAACTCAAACTGATAGTTTTGCTCTAAGCCATCAGCAATGGTTTTGTCATCGATAGATGAATCATTATCGCCTTGAGAACCAATGTAATACGGGTTGTCGTTGAAGCGCGCTTGATACATCTGAGTGCTAAACAATACGTTCTCAGACAAGGCATAGTTAAAAGCCGATAGAAAACCGACGTAACTGTCTTTGTCTGAATAGAGTGCCATACCAAACAGAGCGGCTTGAGGTTGCCAAACACCCTTTGCGACACCCGCAACCCCAAAGGTGTTACCCATGGTTTCGGTGCTGAAGTAGAAAGGAACAAAGGCTGAATCTTTTTCTTCACTCACAGCGGAAGAAGAAAAGCTGACACCGAGTAATGTCATTGCAGACATTAGCCAGCTTCGAGTCGTTCGCTTGAACATAATTTACTTATCAAGATCCATGATTACTTCACATATTCCATCGCAACACGCGAAGTCAGCTTAGTGACTAACTCGTAAGCGATAGTGCCGATATGTTCAGCCACTTCTTCTGAAGGTAAATCTTTACCCCACAGAGTCGCTTCATCGCCGACTTTATCTGCCGCATCAGGGCCTAGATCAACCGTTAGCATGTCCATTGATACACGTCCTGCGATCGGTACTTTTCGACCGTTAACGAACACTGGAGTGCCGTTAGGTGCAGTACGAGGATAACCATCACCATAACCAATCGCGATAACACCAACCTTGGTATCACGTTCACTGGTCCAGTTTCCGCCATAACCCACACTTTCACCGGCTTTCACATCGCGAACGGCAATTAGGTGTGAGGTCAGGGTCATCACAGGCAAAAATCCAAGCTCTTGCGCTGATTTATCAACAAACGGAGAAACACCATAAGAGATGATTCCCGGACGAACCCAATCAAGGTGGCTGTCTGGCCAAGCGAGTAAACCCGCAGAGGCAGCAAGTGAACGCTCCCCTTCACAACCTTCAGTAAGCGACAAGAAAAGCTCTGTCTGTTCAACGGTGGTTGCTCTATCCAGTTCATCAGCACAACCGAAGTGGCTCATGTAACGTAGAGGTTTGGCAACATTCGCACATTGATGCAAACGCTCAACAAAGTTTTGGTATTGCTCAGGGCGAACACCTAATCGGTGCATACCACTGTCGACTTTTAGCCATACCACAACGGGTGTTTCCAAATCCGCATTCTCTAGCGCGCTTAATTGCTCTTCACAATGCACCACCGTTTGAATGTTATTGGTCACCAAGATTGGCAAATCGCCCGAAGAGTAAAATCCTTCCAGCAACAAAATAGGTTTAACAATGCCACCAGCACGAAGTTGTAACGCTTCTTCAATACGCGCCACACCAAAAGCATCAGAGCTTTTTGAATGCTTGGCTATATGCAGTAAGCCGTGTCCGTAGCCATTGGCTTTCACAACAGACATGACCTTGCACTGAGGAGCCTTCGACTTTATCTGGTTCAGGTTATGTTCGAGCGCATTTAAGTCAATGCTCGCCGTCGCCGCTTTCATGTAAGTCATTAGCGATTACTCATCATCAAATGCAGGGCCTGCATAGTTATCAAATCGGGAGTGTTGGCCTTGGAACGTAAGACGAACCGAACCGATCGGACCGTTACGTTGCTTACCAAGGATGATCTCAGCAATGCCTTTCAAGGAACTATCTGGGTTATAAACCTCATCACGATAGATGAACATGATCAAATCGGCATCTTGCTCAATCGAACCTGATTCACGCAAATCCGAGTTTACTGGGCGCTTATCAGCACGTTGCTCTAGGGAACGGTTAAGCTGAGAAAGTGCCACAACCGGAACGTTGAGCTCTTTTGCTAACGCTTTCAATGAGCGAGAAATCTCGGCGATTTCAAGAGTACGGTTATCAGATAACGAAGGTACACGCATTAATTGAAGGTAATCTATCATGATCATAGAGATACCATCGTGTTCACGAGCGATACGTCGAGCACGAGAACGCACTTCTGTTGGCGTTAGACCCGAGCTGTCATCGATATACATATTCTTCTTATCCATAAGAATACCCATACTCGACGAGATACGAGCCCAATCTTCATCATCTAGCTGACCAGTACGAATCTTGGTTTGGTCTACGCGAGAAAGTGACGCAAGCATACGCATCATCAGCTGTTCGGCTGGCATCTCTAGCGAGAAGATTAAAACCGGTTTGTCTTGCTTCATCGCCGCGTTTTCACACAAGTTCATCGCAAATGTGGTTTTACCCATCGATGGACGAGCAGCAACAATAATTAAGTCAGAGCCTTGTAGACCTGCTGTTTTCTTGTTGAGGTCGTTGAAGCCAGTATCGACACCTGTCACACCATCTTGCGGCGTTTTGTATAGGATCTCGATACGTTCTAGCGTCTTCTCTAGAATGCTATCAACGTTTTGTGGACCTTCGTTTTCACTTGCACGGCCTTCGGCAATCGCGAAGACTTTACTTTCAGCAAGATCAACCAGCTCTTCCGAAGTACGACCTTGAGGGTCATAACCAGAATCAGCAATCTCATTCGCGACACCAATCAGGCTACGAACAAGTGCACGTTGCGCTACGATATCCGCATACGCATTGATGTTTGCGGCACTTGGTGTGTTTTTCGCTAAGTCAGCAAGGTAAGCAAAGCCACCCACTTCTTCAAGTTGCTCACGCAGCTCTAAATGTTCAGAGAGTGTAATAAGATCCAGAGGAGAACTTTCTTCAAGGATATCCTTTACCGCTTCAAAGATCAGACGGTGAGGACGGCTATAAAAGTCTTTGGCCACAACCTTTTCGGCAACTGTATCCCAGCGTTCGTTATCTAATAACAAACCGCCAATAACAGATTGCTCAGCTTCTAATGAATGTGGTGGGACCTTGATGGCGTCCACCTGATCGTTGGCTGATTTCTGACTTTTGGTATCCACTATGACTACACTCAATAACTAATAATGATCGTTCATTATACCCAAGAACATCCGTTTGTAATCCGATCCTATGAGTTTGTTTTATTCTTCAGGAAGAATTTACCTATTGCTGACGGAATTAACCAAGGGTAGCATTACGATCCTGCCATTCACTCACTGTATAACTAGAGGTATGCGTGTCCAAATTATTGGCTCTGAGCACTGGTCTTCTGAGCTCTAGTCTTCTAAGCATCGGTCTCCTGATCACTCCGTTGGCCTTAGCTGATGATACTAAAGCCTCTGTTGATGCTAATACCTCTGTTGATTCTATTCTCGACTCTATAGTAGTACCAGAAACTACAGCTGAGCCGATCGTCGTTGCACCGACACCTGAAGAAAAAGAGTTGGATATCGCACCAAGTGATACGGCTGATACAGAACTGCCTAACCCACTAAAGACTGAGGTCGAATTTGGATATCAGTCGCATACTGGTAATTCGGATTCACGATCGCTTAACGCACGCCTGAACGGTGAGTATACAGCTGGTCGTCATAGAACCAGTGGCGAATGGAAATACTACAATCTCTATAAAGATGGTGAGGAAGATAAAAGGCAATCGACTTACTCAGCTCAGAGTGACTACAAGTTAAGCCCTAAAACCTACCTTTACGGCAGTTTCAAAGGAGTCGACTCGAGATACAGTGCTTACTTTAAGGACTACACAATTTCGAGTGGTCTGGGTTACCAGTTTTCGAATACCGAAGAGTTTGTGTTGGAAGTCGAAGTGGGACCAGGTTTTCGTTACCAAGAGCCAAACCTCGATGAGATCGACGATGATGACATCATCTTCCCAGAGATTGTTGAAGAGGCAATTTTCCGTGGCAACGTGAATACGTCATGGCAGGTGTTGAAGAATTTGCAGCTCAAGGCAGACGTGACGCTTGTCTCTGGTCACAGTAACCTAAAGTTTGATACTGAGTTAGAAGCCATCAACGATATTACTGACAATATCGCGCTGAAGATCGCTCACTCTCGCCAGTACCACGATAAAGTGCCTGAAGGCTTAAGCAAACAAGACTCTGTTCTATCGATCAACTTGCTCTTCCAGTTCTAATCTTAGGCCACCTCTAACCTTGAGAACAACTTGTTCAGCAATAACAGCTTATGGATCACCGTAAGCTTTTTACCTACTGTAGCCCTTCCTTGTACTTTCCTATATTCCAGACATAAAAAAACACCAGCCGAAGCTGGTGTTTAAAACTTTCAAAAGAAAGAATTCGTCTTGGTACTGAAATTACTCAGCTGCAACGATAGCGATTTTCGCAGTAGCAAAAACTTCAGAGTGAAGTTGGATGCTTACTTCGAATTCGCCGATGTTACGTAGAGCGCCTTCAGGTAGGCGTACTTCGCTCTTAGCTACTGCAACACCTGCCGCTGTAATAGCGTCAGCGATGTCACGAGTACCGATAGAACCGAATAGTTTACCTTCGTCACCAGCTTTAGAAGCGATTGTAACGCCTTCTAGAGTGTTAACGCTCTCTGCACGAGCTTCAGCAGCAGCTAGTTGCTCAGCAACTTTAGCTTCTAGTTCAGCACGACGAGTTTCGAACATAGCAACGTTGTCTTTAGTTGCCATAACTGCTTTACCCTGTGGGATAAGGAAGTTACGAGCGTAACCAGATTTAACGTTTACTTGGTCGCCAAGGCCACCTAGGTTACCGATCTTATCAAGTAGAATAACTTGCATTATCTTAGTCCTCTTAAACTATTATTAACTATTACCGATTACTGATGCTTGTCAGTGTACGGTAGTAGAGCTAGGTAACGAGAACGCTTGATAGCGCGAGCTAGTTGACGCTGGTACTTAGCGCTTGTACCAGTGATACGGCTAGGTACGATTTTACCAGCTTCAGTGATGTAGTTTTTAAGAGTTGCTACGTCTTTGTAGTCAATCTCTTGTACGCCTTCTGCAGTGAAACGGCAGAATTTACGACGACGGAAGAAACGAGCCATGGGCTATCTCCTGATCTTAAATTTAGTAAAGCGGTCTTTCACAATTATCGAAATAACTATCAATGACCTAAAACAAGTTGAGAATTTTTTAAGGCGTTAAGCCAAAAAAGAATTACTCAGCAGCTGCTTCTGGTTTAGCTTCTGTACGCTCTTCGCGACGAGGAGCACGCTCTGCACGCTCTTCTTTTTGCTTAAGCATAATAGATTGCTCAGTCACAGCGCCTTTAGTGCGCATGATCATGTTACGTAGAACTGCATCGTTGAAACGGAAAGCAGTTTCTAGCTCGTCAATCACTTCTTGACCAGCTTCAACGTTCATAAGAACGTAGTGAGCTTTGTGAAGCTTGTTGATTGGGTAAGCCATTTGACGACGACCCCAGTCTTCTAGACGGTGGATAGTACCGCCAGCTTCAGTGATAGAACCAGTGTAACGCTCGATCATGCCAGCAACTTGCTCGCTTTGATCAGGGTGAACCATGAATACGATTTCGTAATGACGCATTTGGTTGCTCCTTACGGATTATTAGCTTCCACGAGTGGCCCGGTCGTCCAGAGGAAGCAAGGAACTAAAGATAAATGACCGAGTTTTAAGGACGGCAAATGTTATAGAAAGAACCCGGTATTGGCAAGCGCTATTTGGTGAATAATGAAACAGTTTTTCTGTCGCCATCTAGCCATCCGACAAACCGATGGATTTTGCTATAACAGCCTAAAAAGAAACGCCCACCAGCAAGTGGTGAGCGCTAATAAATTCATAGACTTAAAGCAGCGTTAACGCATTACTGAGCTAAACGCTGTCTTACCGCTTCGAACAGGCAAATACCCGACGCCACAGAAACATTTAAGCTCGATACGCTACCTGCCATTGGAATCTTAATCAGATCATCGCAAGTTTCACGAGTTAAACGACGCATACCGTCACCTTCTGCACCCATAACTACCGCAAGAGGACCCGTTAGCTTCGCTTGATAGATATCATGCGTTGCTTCACCTGCCGTACCCACAAACCATACGCCCTGCTCTTGCAGTGCACGCATTGTGCGAGCTAGGTTGGTTACGCGCACGAGAGGAACCGTTTCAGCTGCGCCACATGCAACCTTGCTTACCGTTGCTGTTAACGGCGAAGAGCGATCTTTAGGTACGATAACAGCAGCGACACCTGCGGCATCCGCGTTACGTAGACAAGCGCCTAGGTTATGAGGGTCTGTTACGCCGTCTAGAACTAACAGCAAAGGCTGTTCGTGCTGCGCTAGGATATCGTCTAGGTGAGTTTCATTAAGCTGCTTAGCAGGCTTCACCTTAGCAATAAGACCTTGGTGATTCGCACCTTGTGCTTTTTCATCCAACGGCTTACGACCCATCTGTTGAATCGACACACCAAACTGTTGCAGTTGGTTCAGTAATGGAAGAAGACGCTCGTCTTGGCGACCTTTCAATACATACGCTTCGATAAAACGTGCAGGATCTTTTTCTAGTACGGCTTTCACCGCGTGAATACCGTAAATAAATTCGTTACTCATTGTCTCAACTTACTCTTATTGCTCAGAGATGAATGACATCAATGCCGATGCATCCCTCTCTGTGTTGTTCATTTCGAGAGTATGCGTCTTGTGCCTGATACTCTCGCATTAAAGTCATTTCACACTAAATCAGTAGGCGCTAAACCTGATTAGCAGAGCGCCTTATTTAGCCTTAAGATCTATCAGTCTTAAGAGTTATCAGCCTTTGGCTTACGGCTTGCAGCACGCTTTTTCTTAGCGCGAGCTTTAGCAGCACCGGTTTTATTCGCTGGCTTTTTCTTCTTAGCAGGGCCTTCGCTGCTTCCGTCAGGTCGCTTAGTTGGCTCAACCATAGGCTTCGCTGATACACCTGGCTTATTAC
Source organism: Vibrio sp. 10N.247.310.98 (assembly GCF_041467395.1). NCBI lineage: Bacteria > Pseudomonadati > Pseudomonadota > Gammaproteobacteria > Vibrionales > Vibrionaceae > Vibrio > Vibrio sp. 10N.247.310.98. The sequence continues at coordinate 27,555 of NZ_JBFSUL010000060.1, forward strand.
TCTTCACTGCTGAGCGCTTCTTGCTTTTCGCCTTTTTCATCGCTTCTGCTGCACGCTTCTTGGCTGTTTTGCCTTTGCCACGCGGCTGACGATCAGTGTCTTCTAAGTCAAAGTCGATTTGGCGAGTTTCTAAATTAACCGCAGAAACCTTCACTTTAACCGAATCACCCAAGCGGTAGATATTACCTGAGCTTTCACCCACTAGACGCTGACCAACAGCATCAAATTGGTAGTAATCATTCGCTAGCGCTGAGATGTGTACCAAGCCATCAATGTGCAGTTCAGTTAGACGAACAAAGAAGCCAAAACCAGTCACGTTGGCAATCACACCATCCATCACCTCACCGACATGGTCTTGCATGTATTCACACTTCAACCAGTCGTTTACTTCACGCGTTGCGTCATCAGCACGACGTTCAGTCATTGAACACTGCTCGCCGTAGAAGTCCATATCATCGAAAGTGTAGTGGTAACCACCAGTTGGCGTCCAACGTTCGCTGTTACGACCTTCTTCTTTCGCAATAAGGTACTTAATCGCACGGTGCAATAGCAAATCTGGGTAACGACGAATTGGCGAGGTAAAGTGAGCATAGCGTTTAAGAGCTAAACCAAAGTGACCCGCGTTATCCGCGTTGTATACCGCTTGCTTCATTGAGCGTAGCAGCATAGTTTGGATTAATTCACGATCTTCACGTTCATTAATCTGTTGCATCAGTTGTGCATAGTCTACTGGTGATGGCGACAGACCACCTTCCAGTGTTAAACCTAATTCACTTAAAAAGCTCTTGAAGCCCATTAAGCGCTCTTCGCCCGGAGTTTCGTGAACACGGTACAGCGCAGGCTCTTTCGCTTTTTCTACGTAAGATGCCGATGCGATATTCGCAAGAATCATACATTCTTCGATGATCTTGTGTGCATCGTTACGAATTACTGGCTCAATACGGTCAATCTTACGATCCGCATTGAAGATAAACTTAGTTTCTACCGTTTCAAATTCAATCGCACCACGTTCGTCACGCGTTTTCTTAAGCACCTTATACATCTTATGAAGCTCTTCAAGATGTGGTACTTCAGGTTCGTAACGCTCACGTAATTCTTCATTGCCATCTAAGATCGCGCCTACTTTGTTATAAGTAAGACGAGCATGAGAATTCATTACCGCTTCGTAGTGCTTGTAGCCTGACAGTTTACCTTTGTCTGAGATAGTCATCTCACACACCATACATAAACGGTCTACCTGAGGGTTCAATGAACACAAACCATTTGAAAGCACTTCTGGCAGCATTGGCACGACTTGTGACGGGAAGTATACCGAGTTACCACGGTTAATCGCTTCTTTGTCTAGCGCTGTATCTGGGCGAACGTAGTAACTTACGTCAGCAATCGCTACCCATAGACGCCAGCCGCCGCCTTTCTTCGCTTCACAGTAAACCGCATCATCGAAGTCACGCGCATCTTCACCATCAATGGTAACCAATGGCAGTTTACGCAGGTCTACACGTCCTTCTTTTGCTTCTTCAGGAACATGCTCACCTAGGTTTTCGATTTGCTTATCTACCGCTTCAGGCCACTCTTGTGGGATCTGGTGAGTACGGATCGCAATCTGCGTTTCCATACCCGGCGCCATGTTTTCACCAAGAACTTCGGTTACTTTCCCCATCATGTTACGAGAACGACCACCGCGATCCGTAATTTCAATCACAACCACATTACCCATTCGAGCACCGCCTTTATGCTCAGTAGGGATCTGGATGTCGTGACTAATACGCGAATCATCAGCAACAACGTAAGAATGGCCGTACTCTAGGAAGAAGCGACCAACAAGTGGCGTTTTACGCTCTTCAAGCACACGAACCAAGCGACCTTCACGACGGCCACGCTTACTGTTGTCAGTAGGCTGAACCAATACGTAATCACCGTGCATGATGGTTTTCATCTGATGATGCGGCAGCACGATATCATTGTCTTTACCCACACTGCCGTCTGGGCGAACCCAACCATGACCGTCTTTATGACCAATCACATAGCCTTTGATCAGTTCCATCTTCTCAGGCAATGCGTAGCACTGACGACGAGTAAAGATAAGCTGTCCATCACGCTCCATTGCACGCAAACGACGACGCAGCCCTTCATATTGTTCCTCTCCAGCAAGACCCAAAGCTTCGAATAGATCGTTGCGGTTCATCGGAATATTCGCGTCTGTTAGAAACGAAATAATGAACTCTCGGCTTGGTACTGGGTTATCGTAATTTTTCGACTCTCGGTCGGCAAAAGGATCAACAGTGGTTGTCGCTGTCGTATTTTCTGACGTTGGTGTGTTTTTTGACATAGGCGGGCCTGCTTAAGCAAGGAAGGTATATACCCCTAGTATATCTGATGCTAGGGGTAAGCTACAGATATGCTTTAGAAAACACTCAAATAACCTCAGATTGATACATATCTTCACTTTGTGAAACATCGCTTCATAGACGTGGATTATCATCAAAATTTCAAGCAAACGATAAAACAAACGTTTGCGCCATGAATGAAATACACTATTATCCACGCACTTTACCAACTCCTGTTCTGGGTATGATATGAAACTAAAACGCACTTTATTGGCTTCAGCTATGGCGAGCCTAGCGCTGTTCCCATTCGCAAGTTCGGCAATGGAAAAGGCTGACCTGATGATTACCGATGCGATGGTTCTAACCATGAACCAAGACAAAACGGTTTATGAAAGCGGTACTGTTGTCGTCAAAGACAACAAAATCATTGCGGTTGGAGATGCTTCACTAGAGAAGCAGTACCAAGCTAAGCAAGTGTTAGACGTGGATGGCGATATCGTTATGCCAGGTCTCATCAATACCCATACTCATGTATCAATGACAGTTTTCCGTTCGTTAGCCGATGATGTGCCAGATCGCCTGCACCGTTACATCTTTCCGCTAGAGAAGAAGCTAGTATCGCGAGACATGGTACGCATTGGTGCGAACCTAGGTAACGTTGAAATGGTGAAAGGCGGTGTGACCACTTACGCCGACATGTACTACTTCGAAGATGAAGTCGCAAAAACCGTCGATAAGATCGGTATGCGTGCCATCCTAGGTGAAACGGTGATTAAGTTCCCTGTAGCCGATGCGGCCAACGCCGAAGAAGGCATTAAGTACGCGTTGAACTTCATTGAAGAATACAAAGATCACCCACGCATCACACCAGCGTTTGCCCCACATGCGCCTTACACCAACACCACAGAGATCCTTCAGAAAATATCTAAGCTCTCCCTAGAATTAGATGTTCCAGTAATGATTCACCTTGCAGAATCACACCGTGAAGAAGAGAAAATCGCAGAGCGTTCTGATGGATTGTCCCCGGTTCAATACATGGACAGCATTGGCGCACTCGACAAGAACTTGGTGGGTGCACACATGATCCTCGTTGACGAACATGATATCGAACTGGTGAAGAAATCGGATATGGGTGTAGCTCATAACATGAGTGCTAACATCAAGTCAGCAAAAGGTGTATCACCTGCCCTTAAGATGTATGACGAGAACGTGCGTATCGGTTTAGGTACTGATGGCCCAATGTCTGGTAACACACTGAGCACCATTGATGAGTTCAACCAAGTCGCTAAAGTTCACAAGCTAGTTAACAAAGATCGTGCTGCGATGCCGCCGATCAAAGTGATCGACATGGCGACAATGGGTGCAGCAAAAGCGCTGCACATGGAAGATAAGATCGGCTCTCTTGAAGCAGGCAAACTGGCTGACATCATAGTGATCGATACTAAGGCGCCAAACATGGTTCCAGTCTACAACCCATACTCAGCACTGGTGTACTCAGCTAACTCAGGCAATGTTCGTCACTCCATCGTTGATGGCAAGATCATCATGCAAGATCGCGACATGCTAACGGTAGACGAAGATAAGATTCGTCAAGAAGCACTCGATTTCACCAAGGTTGTTCGTGAAACGGTGATTGAGTCTGGTGAGGTGGTTCAATAACGCTACCGAATTATACCAATTAAAGTAAAAATGTGATCTAATTAAGATTGATGAATTATTGTGAAAT
>NZ_JBFSUL010000061.1:0-29116 GCF_041467395.1 Vibrio sp. 10N.247.310.98
ACTTACTACCGTTTTTGTTTTTAGTTCCCGCTAATCCGCGATGAACCATAAAAAATCCGCTACTCAATGGGCAAGCGGCTTTAAGAACAATAGGGCGATTCTAAATTGCTAGCCGTATGTCTAACTCAATCGGCTTTGGCATGGCTAAGTGATAACCTTGATACATATCGAAGCCTAAATTTTGCATCGCTGCGAGTTGTTGTTGGGTTTCAATACCTTCAATCACTGTCTTTGCGCCAATTTGGTTTGCAAGATCAAGTACTAACTCCATTTCTCGAGTGTCGCCTTGTTCAAAGTCCAACATAACCGAGCGGTCTATCTTGATGATATGAGGGTTAATGTGACGAACGCGTTGTTCGGTTGATGCTTGTGTTCCAAAATCATCGACCGCTATTTGAAAGCCATTATCCGCAAGAGAAAGAGCGGCATCTTTCAAACGCTCTTCACTTTCTGCGTTCAACTCTACCAACTCCATCACTATCTGTTCGCATGAAAGGTTAAGCTCGTGAAGGCGTTTAGCTAACAAGCTATCGCTGACCTTTTCTGCAGCAAACAACTCACCAACGTTTGGAAGAACGTTCAAAAATAGATGTAAATGACGGATTGTCGATTGTGCGAAGTTACGGATATGAATCGCTCGACTCAACCTCTCTACATTGATTTTGTCTGTGCTTGAGGTTTCGTCGGAATGGAAGAAGTGATCAGGACGAACAATATCACCTTTGTTATTTGAAATGCGCACCAAAGCCTCAACACCTATTTGAGTCATAGAAGAGTCGAATATAGGTTGATAGACGCTTCTAAGCGTCAGGTCTTGGTATTTCGCAATAAACTGCATATCAGCATCTACGGATATACAGCTAATAAATTCACTTCTGTCTGATAAAATCATAGTCGCTAGTAAAGAGGGCTTATTCAATGGCGGACGTACATGTCGCGGCTGTCACAATATTGACAGGTGTAAGTAAATTGTCAATTAATAAAAACTCATTTGTAGAGTCAATATTTAAATAAATATAATTAACGAAAAAACAGCATGATAATTGATATTAGTCATTAAAATTACTTATCATTCACCATTAATAATGACTATTGTGAATTTAATCTCTGAGTAATCTATCTCATATCAACACCAATCAATATAAGCTTTCAACGCTAATACACCAGGTGAAAGTAAGGATAAAGCCTCAGGTTATGGGGGAATGTCAAAGTTACATTATTAACAAACAACTCTGTTTGCATATAAATGATATCTACTTCTCAAAATATGAACGATGAGCTGATAAGTTATTATTTTATCGAAGATAAATTTTGATTGATTATTGGGTAGGGCTTGAGTTGGGTTTTATAAAATATTGGGATGGAGGTCTAACTATTTACTTTCAAGACTGATTAAAAAAGTTGACCCGTATTCTTACTGCCATTGAAGTACTGCGTAAAGTTGCAGGTATTTACGAACCAGTTGTTGATTTCCTGACCGCTTTAAAGGGTGTCCAAATTTAATGAAGCAAGGGCTGATTTTAAAATTATTATTTAAGTCAGTAGCGAATTGAGAATCACTCTCTCTTAGCGTGATACCTTGTTGGCTATATTCCGTGATCTCGTCTGGGAGTTCACCCATCCACCAATGCAATAATTCACCACTGTTTTTACTTCGGCTAATCCAATGGTCGGAGACAATGATCAAAACGTCATTGGGTTGAATGGAAAATCCATACTCTTGTTGCCAATTATGGATGTCCAACATTAACTTTCTACGACAGGTTTTCCCGGCGCTCACCATATGATGACTGATCATCCAAACGGTACCAATTTCGGAAGATATTCGGAAGTGTCGAGGCGTTTCGCCAGAAGAAAGCATTTCAAGTGGGCTGATGTTGCTTGCATGATTAAAGCTAACGAAGGTGTGCTCCATTCGGCGAGCAAATGCCTTTCCTATATGGTGCTCACTGATCCCTTGATTGTGCACCGTAGGGTAGTGGCGTTCACAGAGCTTTAGGCAATCGTCTTGAAATTGATTAACGCTTTTAATCACTAGATCTAATAACAATGAAGTCCCTTATACACAGCTACTATCTTATTGATGGGCAATAGTACGGTAATTGCGGTTCCGTTACCTATCGTCAAAGTGCGAGTTCTTGATCTCTCTATCAAAATTAACCATTGCTGAGTGATTTTATGGATAGCACTGGCGCTCTACAGGTCTGTATTCTAAATTATGAGGAATTCTAGCTAGTTACCTCGACTATAGTCTAGTCAGCAAATCACAATTGATCTACTTACTCTTTATTTGGAAACATTCATGACCATTCAATTAGATTCGAAACAAAAGTCTGAGCTTACTAATACGCTCCAAAAGTACCTGCAAGATGAACTTGAAGTGGAGCTTGGTCAGTTCGACACAGAATTCTTGGTCGATTTCATAAGTAAAAAGTTTGGGGCGGTTTACTACAACAAAGGGATAGAAGACGCTCAAAAAGTCATGGAACGTAAAATGTTAGATATCTCAGATGAGCTTTACGAGATCGAACAAATCGTTGAAATCTAACGTTTAGCCCAAACTTGTTCAAATAATTTGAATAACTCGTTTAATTTGAAATGATGTTACCAATGTAAAGCTTGGTAAATAATATGTTACACAAACTTGGTGTAGGGTACGCTTTTCGAAACTACACTACTCGTTAACATTCGGAAGAGATGCATGGACAACAACGTTAGAAATTACAACCCTTTAGCAAGAGCGATGCATTGGATTTCAGCTCTCGCGGTATTTGGCTTATTTGGTGTAGGCCTGTGGATGGTTGATCTTTCATACTACAGCGAGTGGTACAAAACAGCGCCAGATTATCACCGCTCGGTAGGCATTCTTTTGGCTGCCGTTACCGTTATCCGCTTGGTCTGGAAACTAGTTACCGCGTCACCTAAAGTGGAAGGTAAAAGCTATGAAGTTGCAGCAGCGAAGATCGCTCACGGCTTCATGTACATCAACTTAGCGGTTTTGTTTATTTCAGGTTATTTGATTTCGACATCAGATGGCCGCGGGATAGAGGTATTCAATTGGTTCACTGTACCAAGTATGGGCGAACTGTTTGCAAACCAATCTGATCTCGCAGGTACGGTTCACTACTATGCTGCATGGGTACTGATCATTATGGCATCAGTGCACGCCTTAGCGGCGATAAAACACCACGTTATCGACAAAGACGATACGCTACGAAAAATGATAGGAGCTTCAAAATGAAAAAGTCAATTATCGCTACAGGATTAGCATTTGCTATGGCAATGCCTTTCGCTGCGAACGCCGCTGATTACGTGATTGATACAAAAGGTGCGCATGCTTCAGTTAACTTTAAAGTTAGCCACCTAGGTTATAGCTTTATCCAAGGCCGTTTTAACACATTCTCAGGTGATTTCTCATTTGATGAAAGCAACGTTGAAGCATCAAAAGTAAACGTAACTCTTGATACAACAAGCCTTGATTCAAACCACGCAGAGCGTGACAAGCACATCCGTAGCTCTGACTTCATTGATGCAGGTAAATTCTCTGACGCTACTTTCAACAGCACAAAAGTGGTTGATAAAGGCAACGGCAAACTTGAAGTAATGGGTGACCTTAAGCTTCACGGCGTAACTAAGCCAATCGTTATCGAAGCTGAATTCATCGGTGCTGGTCAAGACCCTTGGGGCGGTGAGCGTGCTGGTTTCGTGGGTACAACTCGTCTAGAACTTGCTGACTTCAACATTCCAGTAATGGGCGCTTCAAGCTATGTAGACATGGAACTACACGTTGAAGGCGTAAAAAAGTAATCTAGCTTTCTAGCTCTCTGACAGGTATCAACATTATTTAGAAATATCAAAAGTTTGGTCGATACTAAATAGGTCAGCAGTTAGAAATAGAGAAAGGCGCAAAGTTTTCACTTTGCGCCTTTTTTATTGAGATAAATGGCAACGCGTTTAGGTCTGTTTTGTGTCAAACCGTTTAGTACGTTAAAAGCCACCGTTTACCTCTAGCCAGTCAACGTTGCCATGACTGAGTTATCTAATTGAACTACTAATCCCTAATAGTTCAACTTAAGATTAGTTAAGCCGTTTCTAGTTCAGCTTGTGGAACCACGTTTAGTCGGTCACCGTAGATTGGACGTAGTGCTTGCATCACTTCAATGCGAGTCAACACACCTACCATTACGCCATTTTCTAACACTGGAAGCATATGTGGTTGGCTTACTTTCATCGCTTTTGCACGCTCTTCTAGAGAAAGAGATGTCAGGCGAGTAGCGAAGCCCATGCTTGTCGTCGGGTACAGTTGCTCTTTGTCGATGCATAGGAACTCAGCAACGTCCACTAGCTTGTCGTTTGCGTCGATTGCCACAACGTCACGGCTCATTAGGTCTACAACTTTTTGGCCTTTAGTTGGGATGTAATCTTGGCACCAAAGGTCAACCATTACGTCATGAACAGAGAAGATACCCACTAGACGACCTTCAACATCGCAAACAGGAGCGCTAACAAGTTGCGCGTCTAAAAGTGTATCAATCGCGACTGATGTTGGCATTTCTACGCTCAGTGTAATTGGTTGAGTGTTCATGATTTGCTTGATAGTAGTTGCTGTGTTCATAGTAATTTCCTTAACTGACGTAATTTCTGTTGTTTGTGTAATAGCGGTAATTTTTGCTGCTTTAAGTTGTGGGCGACGGTAGATGCTCCAGTTCGCTAAGCCGACCAATACTGAACCACCTACGATGTTGCCGATTGTCACTGGTATTAAGTTTGCGGTGACAAATTGCATGACGTTTAGGTCTGCATACTGGGCTGGTGTTGCGCCGATTTGCATCCAGAAGCTTTCTGGTGCGAATGCTTGAATCGTGATGCCTAGCGGAACCATGAACATATTCGCCACACAGTGTTCAAAGCCTGAGCTTACGAACATTGCAACGGGTAACACGGTCATCATTGCTTTGGTCATTGCGTTAGCAGAGCTGAACGTTAACCAAATCGCTAAACACACCAACAAGTTACAAAGCACACCCAAAGCAAACGCTTGAACTGGGGTGTGGTGTAGCTTGTGTTGAGCAATGTTTAAAGCGTTTAAGCCCCATTGCCCGCCATCCAGTTGATACAAGCCTGCTGCGCTTACCAAAGCCAATAGGAACATGGCACCGATAAAGTTGCCGACATACACCTTGCCCCAGATAGACAGCATCTTCGTGAAGGTGATTTGCTTGTTAGCCCATGAGATGCTTGATAACACTGAGCTGGTAAATAGCTCACCACCGCAAATCACAATCAAGATCAAACCCATACTGAAGGCAAGACCGCCGGCTAAGCGACTCAGTCCCCATCCAGCATCAGCGCTGCCCGTGGTTACCGTGATGTAGAATAAAAAAGCAAGCCCGATGAATGCGCCAGCCATGATTGCCAAACTCAATGTCATGCTGCTGGTTTTATTTGCTTTACTTAATGCAAACTTCTCTGCTTCCGCCATCATTTCTGTTGGTGAGAACAGTTGATGATTTTCAGAAGTGCTGGTTGCCATATCCCCCCCTTGAACAATCCGTCATGTGTAATTCCTAGTGTTAATGACCTGGTTAATCCGTAATGGTTAATCAGTAATGTTTTGCAGGGCTCGTTGTGTCCTGCCATTCCAGATTAGGGCGTTGAGGGGTAGAGGTAAAATTGATAATTTTTAGAAACCACATCAAATTTATTGATATAGATTTGGTTACGCGTAGAATGAAATTGATTGCTCATTGGCTTTATAAAAAACGAGCATCAGGACACAAATAATTAAAAGCATTAAGGATGAATTTTGCGTTATTCATTAAAGCAACTCGCGGTATTTGATGCAGTAGCAGACTCCGGGAGCGTTAGTCAGGCAGCAGACAAATTGGCGTTGACTCAGTCAGCAACAAGTATGTCTCTTGCACAGTTGGAAAAAATGCTCGGCAGGCCTTTGTTTGAAAGGCAGGGCAAGCAAATGGCCCTGACTCATTGGGGCATGTGGTTAAGACCAAAAGCGAAGCGTTTACTGCAAGATGCGCAGCAAATTGAGATGGGTTTTTACGAGCAGCATTTACTAAGTGGAGAGCTCAAACTCGGTGCAAGCCAAACACCAGCGGAACACCTAGTTCCTGACCTCATCAGTATTATTGATAACGACTTTCCTGAGATGCGAATCTCGCTCGGCGTACAAAGTACCGATGCGGTTATTGATGGCGTATTAGATTATCAATATGACTTGGGTGTTATCGAAGGTCGTTGTGATGACAACCGAGTTCACCAAGAAGTGTGGTGTACGGACCATTTAACGGTGGTTGCATCGGCTCATCACCCGTTTGCGAAGCGTGAACGAGTAAGCTTGGCGCAATTAGAACAAGCAAAATGGGTATTACGTGAACATGGTTCGGGTACTCGCAAAGTTTTTGATAGCTCTATTCACCATTTAATTGGTGATCTTGATGTTTGGCGAGAGTATGAACACGTTCCTGTTTTAAGAAGTTTGGTTGCAAACGGCCCATATTTAACGTGTTTACCTTATCTCGATGTCGAACAGTTTGTTGAGTCTGGTCAACTGGTCACATTAAATGTCCCTGAGCTTGAAATGGAAAGAACCTTGTCCTTTATTTGGCGTGCTGACATGGCAGAGAACCCACTTGCTGAATGTATCAAGCGTGAAGGTAAGCGCATGATGAAAGGCAAACGGTCGGTTCTGTAACGTAGATTTGATAAAGGCTAGGGGCTGTTGACCTTTCGTGGTTAAGTTTTGTTCGAGGTAAAATCGTTTTAGGCGCGGCGAAGAGTATGTAGCCTAGTCATTCTAAGCAAATATTCTTCAACAAAGCATAAAGCGATTTTAACCGAACCCTTCGGGCAGCCCTTGTGGTTCATTTCTACTGCGTTATCGCCTTTTTATGTAGGCTAACTACACATCAAAGCCTCTGCCTTGTATAAATTTCCCACAAGAGCTGCAAAATAAAGCTCGAAAGGTTAACAGCCCCTTATAACTAAATGTGTTGAATAAGCGATTTCGGTCTCTATCTAGTGATAAATGAACAACTACGTACATTATTAATGTGATCGTGATCGGCTAAATAAGGGCTATCTTCCCATAGTATGCTTACTTGATTTTAAGTGAGGCTAAATCCGGTTGCGTTCAATTACGTAATTAGGCTTTAGAAATAGTATGAGTACATTAGTCGCGATTTCATTAACAACAGGTATTTTGTCAGGTCTATGGGGATGGATTGCTATCTCTTTCGGCTTATTGTCATGGGCAGGTTTCTTAGGTTGCACCAGTTACTTTGCTTCGCCAACAGGCGGCGTTAAAGGACTTGCAGGTAGCCTATTGACCAACATGACTGGCGTATTCTGGGCAATGGTAATTATCGAAAGCTCAACCTTCGCAGGGTTAGAGATTTTAGGCTACATGATTACTGCTATTGTGGCTTTCTTTATGTGTATTCAAGCGAAACAAGCGTGGCTAGGTTATATCCCAGGAACCTTCATTGGTTGCTGTGCGACGTTTGCTGCAGGTGGCGATTGGCAACTTGTAGTACCATCTTTACTGCTTGGTGGTGTATTTGGGTACTTGATGAAAGCAACGGGGCTATGGCTTCACGAGAAATCGACTCAATCTTCGGAAGTTGTTGAACAACACGCTAAACAGGCAAAGGCTTAATTCGTTAACCTAACCTTAGTTAGTCACTGTGAACTCTTGCAAGATAACCCCCAATTAATTTGTATATCGATTTATACAGGCACACCGTTTGGTGTGCCTTTTTTGGTTGAGGCGACTAGCTAAATATTTCATCAGTAGAGCAACTGATAGCATCTATAAGACAAATTATGCTTAGGTATTTCCATTCGCCATGGTGATCACGCGTTTTAATGTCCACCTTAACAAAAGTGGAATGCATTCTTGTCCTTGATTCTCGCAATGAGAAACAATGGCGAGTGCAAGGTCGGGTTTTGCATGTTTCTTCAATACCTTGGCAACCACTTTCTTTGGAGGGATAGGGTGATCGTAGGGAATCTTAACCATGTCACGGAAAAAGCTCTCAAACCCATTCATATATAGGTAATGCTCGATATCTTTATCTGGCAGTTCCGTGAGTCGATGTCTTTCCTGATCATTACCAAGCTTCGATAGCACCGTTGCTGCGTATTTTTTACCCGCCGCATCGCCGTCAGTTACCACATGCCAATCAATGCCAAACTCTTGCGCGACCTTAATCAGTGCCTTAAGTCCTGACTGAGCGAACTCAATAATCTGCACACCTTCGGCTGCTAGGTTATAGCCACATTGGTTGGCAAGCTCATTGAACAACCAAACCTCGGTTTCACCTTCTACTAATAGCCAACAGCGAGCAAACAGTGCCCCTGAGCGGTGGAAACGGATATGAAAACCAATTCGTCGAAGTTCGTCTTTACTGAAGTGGTTCATGTTGAGTTGATTGGCGATGGTTTTGTCAGACTGACGAACCAAGCGACGAATCGATTGAAGTGGAACCGCTGCAAGTAGGTCGCCACTGTTGGTGGTGAGGATTTTCTGCATGGGCAATTTCTGCATTAAGCTCCAAGCCCTTGCCAAGTGTGTTGGGTGCAATCGACCTTCTGGATCTTCAAGGATCAAAAGAGGGCGCGCACATCGTCTTAAGTCGTTTGGCCCTTTAGCTTGTAGATAAGCGTTAAGTAATCCCATGAATAATAAGCGGGTTTGTTTATTTTTGGTCTCTTCGACGAGTTGATGAATACTCTGATCATTGGCGCCCGCGGAATAAAGCAATCCGTCTCGTTGTTTTCTAGGGTTACGACGAGAAGTACTTTTGAAAGAAAAATAGTGCTCAATCAAACTTTGCATCGACTCTAGGCTACTGCGCATTTCCCCTTTATTAACGTGACCGGGAATCGCCATTAAACGACGGCATGTGTTGTCGATTCGTTTTTCTATTCTTGCTTGGCGACCATTACCGTTATTGGCGCCGTTTCCGTTTGTGCCATTTCCATTGCTAGCGTGATGATTCCCGTTTGAATTTGTATTATTAGCGTGACCGTTATTAGCGTGAACATTAGTCGGCAGGTGAGCATTGTGGTTAAGGGACTTGCCGTTAAAAGGACGATCAAAGTGCCTTGCATCACGCAAACGGATGACGGGATGTAAGGTCATCAATTCTTGAGCAAGCTTTTCAGAATGATGAAGCTTGAGCGGATTACCGTCCAAACCAAGAAATGCATAGTGTGTTGTTGTCTCATACTGTTCTAACGTCGCGCTGATGCGATAGTAGATGCGAAATACGCCAAATTCATCTTGAACCCAAATAGGTTTGAGTTTGCGATAACGACCTGCGTTAAGTTCGCTCTTATCGTTAGCTTTTAAAGCGAGAACAATTTGAAGATGTTGAGACTGCGGGTGTGAAACAGAGTAATCGACATGAAAATCGGTCATTTCAAAGTGATATGGCACACCGTCTGAGGGCAGAATGACGGAAAGGGCATCCAATAATGAAGACTTACCCCAAGTATTTTCACCAATAAGCGTGGTTAGCTCGTCAAACGCGAGTGACATGCGCTTGATACCTCGAAAGCCAGAAATCTCGATTCTTTCTAGTTGCATAGGCTTACTCCTAACGGAAGGCTCTGCTAATTATTTGAAAGCTAACAGATATCTTTAATCATAATCGAAAAATCCAAATCCGGTATGCTCACCTGTCACAAAACCCGTTGTTTATTAATACGGTGCAAAATGAGATTTTTGATCTATCTCGAGTATTTTTTTGCAGTGCAGTTTCATAAAATTCACGATTCTGTCATGATTCTCGACCTAGTATGAAGGGACAAAGAGAGAAGAAAATATGACTAAAAAGAATAAGCCGACAAAAATAGTGTTGGCACACATCAACGACACCCACTCATACTTTGAACCAACCTCATTACAGCTATCACTTAAAATGAACAACCACATCATTGAACCTTATGTCAGTGCTGGTGGCTTTGCTCGAATTTCAACACGCTTCAAACAAATAGAACAAGATGCCCAGCGTCAGAAGGTTGGAACCTTGTTCTTGCACGCTGGTGACTGCTTCCAAGGCACGTTGTACTTTTCCTTATTCAAGGGAAAAGCCAATGCCGATTTGTTGAATGCCCTTAATATAGATGCCATGACGCTCGGTAATCACGAGTTAGACATGGGTAATGAGCCCGTTGCGATTTTCGCGAAAAGAATCAAATTCCCGCTGTTGGCCGGTAACTGGAATCTATCGAATGAGGATATCAATAAAACTCATACGCTAGCGGACAACGACATTGTTAAGCCTTATCGGCCTGAAACACGAAGTGCTTCTTTTATAACGAAAGAGTTTGATGGCGAGAAGGTCGCAATATTCGGCTTAAGCATCGACAAGATGGCAGGCATCGCTAACCCAGATATCGATACACCGTTTGAAAATGCTTTGGAAACAGCAAAAGCGACCATTGAGCAAATCCATCAAGCAGGTATCAACAAGATTGTGTTACTTAGCCATCTTGGTTACGAAGCTGATTTAGAGTTAGCAGCCAACGTAACAGGTATTGGTGTCATCGTTGGTGGTCATAGTCATCGCTTACAAGGTGATTTCTCTGATATCGGCTTAGTTAAAGATGATGAATACGGTGTGAAAATTGGCGATACCTATGTTGTGCAAGCGGGTTTCCACGCCATGAGCTTAGGACACTGCGAAATCGAGTTCGATTCTCAAGGCAAAGTGACGCACTTCAATGGTAAAAACGAACTGTTATTAGGCCGTCGACTCTTTATAGACGCGAAACTGAGTGAAGTAGGGCAAGACGATGCCCACGATATGGCGTGTGAGTTTTTAAACAATCACCCTAATATTGCAGTGTGTAAGAAAGATCCTGAGCTGCAGAGCATTCTGACGGATAAATACCAGCCGCGAGTTCGAAGGCTTCAGCAACAAGTGATTGCTCATGCAGACACTAAACTTCGCCATGTACGTATTCCAGATGCTAAAGGCCCGAGTCAACTAGCCCCCTTGGTTGCTCAATCATTTCACCATCTAATGAACAAGAAAGGGCATCAGGTTGACTTTGCCATTCACAACGCCGGTGGTGTAAGAAATTCACTGAACAGCGGCGATGTCTCTGTTGCCGATATTGCCGGAAAACTACTACCGTTTGCCGTACCTATTGGTGTGTATGAAGTAAAAGGTGAAACGATCGCTGGCATGCTTGAAGGTGCAATCAATAACGCGATTGATAATGGTGTCGTGGGCACAGGTTCAGGTAGCTTTCCTTATACACATAATTTGAGGTTTTGTTACCACAAAGAAGCGCCTATAGGACACAGGATTCACCATCTAGAAATTCACTCTGATGATTCAGGTTGGCAAGCTGTTTCTCGCAACCGTATTTACCGGGGCGCGTCGTCAGCCTATACAATGAAAGGCAAAGAGGGCTATAACGCTGTGTTGGATATGATCGGTGATGGCACGGTCACCACTGACTCTATGGCAGACTGCTTCATCGAGTTTCTGCAAGACCACCCAGAGTCGCTTCAACTCAATGAACCGTTGAATTGCATGGAGTGTTTTAGATAACTAAAGCTGATACTGATATTTAACACTATTACTTTGGGTTATTTATAAAATTGGCATTGTTTATGCTTTATCTCTGCAGGTCGCCTTCTTGTGGAGATATGCATGGATAAGAAAGATTGGTTAGATGCGGTAGCGGTTGTCGGTTGGGTATCAGTTTGGTCAGCGTTAGTGTATTTAATACCTGCCGCAGGGCTGTAAATTGCTCTTTTTGCAACTTCATTACGCAGTGCAATAGTGTGTTTGACTTGCGAATTTATTCTTAGAATCAATTCGCGTGTCTATTTGACAAAGTGGCATCAATCAGAAAGGAGCGTTTGCTCCTTTTTTGCTTTTTCCGTGCAAATTTATATAGACGAAACACAACCAGAGGATTATTATCCACGCGTTTGGGGAGTAGTTAGCGCAAGTTTACATATCGTCATCTCGTTAGGCCAAGAGTCTATCCGGTATGTAAAGGTGAAATCCCATATTTCACTTCAACGAGACCAACGCAATCACAGTCAAGATCCGTAATGGCGCTTGATATGCTTTGTTTGCGGAAGGTCTTTGTACAGTTCTTCCGCCCGGAGGAATAATGAACTCAACTCAATCTCTATTATCTACAAATAGTGAATCCTTTTTTTCATCGCCAATCATGACGACTTATGCGGGCTTTTTCCTGCTAACGGTTATTCTCGTCTCTATTGATATCTATCAGACTCGTGGCGGTAACGTTACTATCAAGAAAGCGGCAATCTGGAGTGTTTTCTGGTTTGTACTTGCGTTTTTGTTTGCTGGCTCGATTTACCTATTTTGGGACATTTATGCGCCGAACAGTGACTACACAGCGCAAAAAGCAACCGTGTCATTCATTACGGGTTACTTGTTAGAAAAATCCCTTAGCGTAGACAACTTGTTTGTTTTTGCGATGATCTTTGCTCAATACCAAGTTCCTGAGCATCTAAGACCTCGTGCGCTTCTTTGGGGCGTAATTGGTGCATTGGTGCTTCGTGCAATTATGATCGCACTAGGCGCACAGCTATTGGCGGAATATCACTGGGTGCTTTACGTGTTCGCTGCGTTCTTGATTGGTACAGGTATTAAGCTGGCATTAGACAAGGGCGAAGAGGAGAGTGTGAATACTCTGCCTGAAAAGCTACTTCGTAAAGTGATGCCGGTAACAGAGGACTTCCATGGCCCTGCATTAATGGTTAAACAGGGTGCTAAATGGGCATTCACTCCAATGATGTTGGTCATCGGTGCGATCGCAGTCATGGACGTGATGTTTGCATTAGACTCTATCCCTGCGATCTTTGCGGTAACACAAGAACCGTTCTTGGTACTTGCGGCTAACGTGTTTGCGTTACTTGGTCTTCGCTCGTTGTATTTTGTACTGCAAGGTATGATGGACAAGTTCATCTATTTGAAACCCGCGCTTTCATTCATCATGGTGTTCATTGGTGTGAAAATGCTTCTGGTTGATAGCGAGTGGGCTATCCCAACTTACTGGTCATTGGCGGTATTGGTTTCTACGATGACGATTGCGGTTATAGCGTCGGTTTATGCGAAGAAGCCAGGCATTGAACAAGTAAATTAAAAACAAATATAACTTATCGAAAAGTCGATAATGAACACGTGGCTGATGAAGTGGAAAATTTATTTATGTAAATTTTCTGTGACATTGGCCACTGTTGTTTGCGGGTTATTTGTACTAAATGCATGATTTAAACACTATATTGAATTTGTACTCACATAATCTGCATATCTATTTTGTGGCATTGTTAATGGTTTGTTTTATTAGAAAAACTAATCCCAAAATCTAATTTTAGTCATTTTTTAACCTGCAAAAGATCACCTATTATTCTTGTCATCAGAACGAAACACATTAATAAATTTATAGAGAGGCAATCATGGCTCAAGCAGTACAAATGAATACTATCGCTGTTCCTAACTCTATGGATAAGAAAACCTACTCGGTTAACTTCAAAGGATTGATTGCACACATTTTCGATATTCTTTTCGTAGACAACTCTCCACGTAGTTACTACGCAAGCGACCTATCTGGTCACATGCAACGCGATATCGGTATTAACCGTTAATCTCAGCGTTAACATGTAAATATAGAATTTTAAGAAAACGCCAGCTTCTAAAGCTGGCGTTTTTGTATCTGAAATAAACTCAATCTCTTCGTAAACTAAGCACCTGAAAGAAAAACCTAGGCATAACGGTCTGTATTTGAGCGCCATTCAATTCGCTTTGTACAAGGATCTCGGTATGTCACACGCCAAACGCAATTCATCATTGATTAAACTTTGTTTATTTGCCTTACCGATCGGCTTCTATTCCTCAGTGTCGCTTGCACAAACCTGGAGTAATGAAGGCCAGCCCGCACAGGTTATCGAGCTCTTCACCTCTGAAGGTTGTTCAAGTTGTCCACCTGCTGATCAGTACCTCAGTACTTTTGAAGACCATCCAAAACTTTGGACACAAGTTATTCCGCTTGCCTATCACGTCGATTATTGGGATTACTTAGGTTGGGGCGACAAGTTCGCGAGTAAGGCGTTTAGTCAGAAGCAACGCTTGTACAAAGCTTATGGAGTAACAAGTGGGGTTTACACACCCGGCTTTGTTGTCGATGGAAAAGAGTGGCGCGGTTACTTTAACTGGTTAGACAGAACGTTGCCTTCGCTCAAACAACAAAATAACCCCAAGCTAACGGTCAACTATAAAGGCGATACGTTCAGCGTAAGTTACGAAGGCAAAGGGGATTATGTTGCTCATATAGCTTTGCTGGCGATGAACGAAGTCACCAGCGTTAAGGCGGGCGAGAACAGGGGTAAGAAACTCGAACATGATTTTGTTGTGGTTTACGATGGTTATCAGCGTGGTGAGTCTGAATGGCAATTTAATATCAATTTTGAGCCACTTGTCGCTACACCAGACGCAGTCGCTGTTTGGATAACCGAGCCGAATTCGTATGCACCGGAACAAACGTTAGCAGGTTGGCTGAACTAACTGCAACCCACGACAATTGTGTAGCTGGAATACTCTTAGACGAAGTTGGTACGGCGAGTATCGAGGTTCTCACATCGATAACTTCGCGTCTGACGGATATTAACCAGTGAAATAGAAGCGAAAGGGCGATTTAGTTACGTAATACTGCTGAAATACGTTAATATAGCGCGCTATTATTTTAGCTTTGAGTTCCTGCAATTAATGACTAACACCACTACACCAACCAACTTCTCTGATCTTGGCTTAATCTCTCCTTTGATGGCTCGTTTATCTGAGCTTGAATACCAACAGCCAACGCCTATCCAAGCGCAAGTTATTCCAAGTGTGTTAGCAGGACGCGATTTAATTGCAGGCGCAAATACCGGTTCAGGTAAAACCGCAGCATTTGCACTTCCACTGTTACAAAAGATTCATGAAGATGCCCCTCTGGACCGTCGTTCAGGCAAAGGTAACTTTGTTTCTGGCCTTATCTTGGTTCCTACTCGTGAACTTGCTAAGCAAGTGGCTGACAGCGTTAAATCTTACGCTGTGCATTTCAATGGCGCGATTAAAACGGTTTGTGTGTTTGGTGGTGTATCGGTAAACACTCAGATGCAGGCGCTACGTGGCGGCACTGATATTTTGGTGGCAACACCGGGTCGTCTGCTTGACCTTATTTCAAGTAACGCTATCAA
This sequence comes from Vibrio sp. 10N.247.310.98, assembly GCF_041467395.1. NCBI lineage: Bacteria > Pseudomonadati > Pseudomonadota > Gammaproteobacteria > Vibrionales > Vibrionaceae > Vibrio > Vibrio sp. 10N.247.310.98. The sequence continues at coordinate 15,257 of NZ_JBFSUL010000061.1, forward strand.
ACTAGATAAAGTGAAAACGTTAGTGCTTGATGAAGCTGACCGAATGCTAAGCCTAGGTTTTACCGAAGAACTTGATGCAATCTTGAAGCTCTTGCCGAGCAAAAAACAAACCTTGTTGTTCTCTGCAACTTTCCCAGAGCAAGTTAAAACGCTGACTCACGAACTTCTAAGCGATCCAATTGAAGTTCAACTTCAAAGTGCCAATGCGAGCACACTGGTTCAACGTGTATTCGAAGTAGAAAAAGGTCGCAAGACAGCGTTACTCGCACACCTAATTCAACAACATGAATGGCGCCAAGCTCTGATCTTCGTTAATGCGAAGAACAGCTGTGAGCACCTAGCAGACAAGCTTTACAAGCGCGGTATCATCGCAGAAGTATTCCACGGCGATAAAGGGCAAGGTTCACGTACTCGTATCCTAGAAGATTTCAAATCTGGCGAGATTGACGTTCTGATCGCGACAGACATCGCGGCACGTGGTCTGGATATTGAGAAGCTTCCAGTGGTAATCAACTTTGACTTACCGCGTAGCCCGTCAGACTACATGCACCGTATTGGCCGAAGTGGTCGTGCGGGTGAGGTTGGTCTTGCGTTATCTTTGATCGACCATGAAGATTACCATCACTTCACAATCATTGAGAAGAAGAACAAAATCCGTCTTGAGCGTGAGCAAATTGAAGGCTTTGAAGTGGATGAAGAAGCGACAGCTGAACTGATCGCAGCACTAAAACCTGTTGCGCCACCGGCCGGTACTGGCAAGAAGAAAAAGAAGAAGAAAGTTCCAAAAAACCAAGATGTGTGGCTGAACAACAACTGATCTTGAGTCAGCAAGCCATATAAATCAATAAGTAATAGACATTCAAAAGGTGCTTAATTGCGCCTTTTTTGTGTCTGTAGGGCTGGGATTTGAGTCGTTAATAAACGACTGTTGCGGTGTTAAACAACCCGATAATCCGTTCGAAGGATAGCGTCCTCCATAAGAGATTCGGCGATTTAACGCTTTGCTCATAAGCTGTTCGGGTTTTGAGCAATTGGGTAACCGCGTGAAGACCTCGATTAAACAATTAGTGCTGGCCACTTCATTTTTCCTGTTTACCCAACACTCTTCTAGTGCTGCTGAATTTGAGGTTAAAGGGGTTAATAAAACTCTCACCGAAAATGTAGAATTATATTTAGAACCTTTAGCCGATGTTCCTGCATCACAGCTATCGAAAACGAAGCTATCTAAACGTATTCAAGATGCACTCAACCCTTATGGTTATTATCACCCACAGCTCGATATCGACCTCAATGATTCTGATAACGTGATCATTAACATCGATTCTGGTCCTGTCATGCGCATCGCAGAATCGATAGTAAAAATAACAGGTGAAGCTAGCCTAGATGCGGAGTTCATCAATATACTCAATCAAAGCAAGTTAGGCTCAGGTTTAACTTTGTCTCACCAAGAATATGACCAAACTAAGCGTGCGATTTTCTCTTTAGCAAAGCGGAAAGGTTATTTTGACGGCAGGTTTATCGAGTCAAAGATTGAAGTTATTCCTAGCGAGAACATCGCGAATATACACTTGTATTTTGCAAGTGGTCCACGCTACAAGTTCGGTTCTATAAGTATTCCTGATGATGGGGTTGACCCTACTCGTATCGAGAAAATACCCACCTTTAAAAAAGGTGATGACTTTGACACCATCAAGTTAGGTGAACTGCAATCTGATTTGTCAGACACTCAATGGTTTCGAAGTGTCATCGTACATGGTGACTTTGACAAACTTGATGACAACCTAGAAGTTCCAATTGAAATCATTGCCGAGCCAAGTTCTCGAAATATCGTGCAGGTCGGTGGCGGCTATTCTACAGATCTCGGTTTACGCGCCTCTCTCAGTTGGTCAAAGCCTTGGTATAACCGGAGAGGCCACAGCTTTGAAACACAGACATATTTGTCTGAACAGGAGCAATCACTTCAGTTGGGGTACAAAATCCCCACAGAGAAAGTCACAACGGATTACTTTGGTATTCAGTTTGAATCGAAACGAATTGATCATCGAGACACCAATAGCTTTACAAACGATCTTAAGTTCGAACGTTACTGGCAATTAGACAGTGATTGGCAAAGCACCATTTATGTCAAATACTTGCACGAACAGTACCGTCAGGCGTCTGAGGAAGAGCAATCGCAATTACTGTTACCTGGCATCAGTTTTTCTCAGGTTGATCGTAAAAATGATCAGTTGGAGCTCAATCATCGACACATCTATTCTGTCGAGTATTCTGACCCTAGTCTGTTCTCTGACTCAAGGCTGTTGCGGTTGGAAGGAAACAGTGTCCTTTCATGGGATATTAGTGACAGGCAGAAGCTCCATTTCCGCTCCAACGTAGGCATCAACATTGCCAAATCATTATCTGATGTGCCGTCGTCACTGCGGTATTTTGCTGGTGGCGATGGAAACCTGCGAGGTTATGGTTACGAATCTATCTCCCCTAGAGACGAGAATGGTGAACTAACGGGGGCACGTTATATGTTAACTGCTGGGCTCGAATATCAGCATCAAGTCTATCGTTCAATTTGGTTGGGCGCATTTCTTGATGTGGGTGATGCATTTGATCAACAAGCGGATTGGAAGCGTGGGACGGGCGTGAGTTTGATTTGGAACTCACAGTTAATGCCAGTTAAGCTCGATTTTGCTTACGGCTTAGATGCGCCTGAAGGCGACGAATTTCGTATTCATTTTTCCTTTGGTACTCAATTCTGATTTTTGTACGCTGTTTATGCACTCGCGAGGATGCGAACCATCTAATAGGATTCAAGTAAATCGAAAGAGCGTAATAACCTTTGTGCTTTAGCAAACACAAAGGTAAAAACAATGAAAAAGCTACGATTCGGTGTATTTGGTAATATGGGCCCTGAAGCAGATGCTCTGTTCCAAGATATCGTCGCCAAGAAAGAAATTGAACACGGCGCACTTAAAGACTAAGACCATATGGCCATGATAGTGGTGAAAAACTCAGATATCCCCGATCGATCTGAAGTGATTAACGAAGGCGGTACCGATCCTGTGCCTGAACTGATTGAGTCAGCGTGCATTTTAGAACATGCCAATGTTCAGTTTGGCGTAATGACCTGTAACACCGCTCATTACTTTAGACCTGAGGTTCAAAAGCACACCAACGTTTATATCGTCGACATGCTTCAAACCACCGTTGATCAAATCAAAGAGCAGAACTCTGAATCTGTTGTTGGTATTTTATGTACCAACGGCACATACAATTCGGGAATCTATGATCGTTACCTAACGGACGCGAATCTGGTGTTCGTTAAGCCAGATTCCTTTGAGCAAGAGCATAACGTGCATAGTGTTATCTATGGTGAAGTAACCGGTGAGATGACAGAGTGTGGACAAGCAATCCGAGAAACCAACGGGATCAAAGCGGGCGAGTTTGAGCGTAATGCCGCACTGCTTGCTGTAGCGATTCAATCCATCGTAGAGAAGGGCGTTGATACGGTTATTTGGGGATGCACGGAACTTCCTTTGGTTAGAAAGCAACTTGAAACGGCATTTCCAACAGTCACTTTTATTGATCCTATGGAAGCGGTAGCTGAGCGTGTCGTTGATATTTACCGTCTCGCTGAGCAATATGTGGAGCGTGGACATGTGGATTACAACATTAATGATGTTAATTCGATCTTCACAACGCTTGATATGGTGAACTACGTAGCCCAAAGAGCGATGACCTACCGTCTATAAGCTCAGATACGTGTATTTGAAACATGAGAAAGCCGCGAATTACGCGGCTTTTTTACATTTGGACTGGAGAAAATTAAAAATTAAGATTCGAAGCTGAACACTTAAAGCTCGAACTCGCCATTCATTTTTCGAAATAACCAATCAGGTACCTTGTTCCATGAACTGTAGTTCGGGTTCTTAGTATGGATTTGTTCCTCTGAAGCCCAGATGGTGTCACCTGATTGTTCTCGCGACACAGCCCAGAACAACTCCTCTTTCTGACGTGTTAAGTAGTGTGTCACTTGCTTCGCAAACTCTTCACTGTCAACCAACACCCCAAACTCAACGTTGAGAAAGTCTGATCTTGGATCGAAGTTAGAAGAGCCAATATAGGTGACACGCTCATCTAAAATTACTGTCTTGTTGTGGTAGTAGGTATCAACATGAAAGTAGTGATCATCATTGATCGCTTGGCTTTTGTACTCATAGATACTTACGCCCTTGTCGAGTAGAGTCTCACGGTGTTTTTCGTAATACGCAGGCACAAAGCCCGAATCATTAGAAGCCGATGAATTCGTCAGTAAGGTGACTTCGGCTTCGCTCTCTCTAAGTGCATCGACGAATACAAACTTGTTATCGCTTGGCACCATATAAGGCGTAGAAATAATAACCTTAGAAGGTGTCGGTACTTTTTGCTTCATCAAGTGTTCAATACGTTGGCGAAAGTAGGGCTTGTTGTCATTGAGTTTCTCCAGTGAGTCAAATACCGGCGTGACAGAGGCTGAAATGAACTTCGGTTGGTTTAAGCTCTTTATCTGCCTTTCGACTTCAGACGTGATCAATGCTTGATTCTTTTCACCTTTGTTCAACGCTTTGGTGAACGCTTGGTATTGCTCTTTCTCTTTGATTTTAATGCGTTCTTGAATTGGCACTACATGCTCACTGTTCCACAACGCTTGGTAGTTTCGGTCGAAAGCAGCAATCACGTCGCCTTTAAACAGCACATCCATATCAAAGAAGTTGGCACTTTCGCTGTAGCCAAAGTAGTCATCACCGATGTTGCGCCCACCGAGGATCATCGATTGGTGATCAACGTTAAAGTATTTCTCATGCAGTCGATTATCTAACTGTTTTTGATGAGTAGAGAAGTTGAGCGCACGACCAATCCAGCCAGCTTTACGTGACTCAAAAGGGTTGAACAGTCGAATCTCAATATTGGCGTGTGAGTCCAACTCCGCAAGCCATTTGTCATTGAATACCAACAAGTCATCCAGTGTGAGGCGCACGGCCACATCGCGATCAGCGGCGTGTTTTAGCTCGTTTAACAGCATCAAACCCAGAGTGTCGTTTTCCCAAGAGAAGTAGGTCATATCTACGGAATGTTGGGCTTGGCGAACCAGATCAATGCGGCGCGCAAAGGCTTCAGGTGCACTAGGGATCAAATAGATTTGAGCTTGATGTTCTGTGCTTTGCCAGTTAGCTTCGAAGTCGGGTTCAACATCGGGGTAAGGTTGGGCGCAGCCAGTAACTAAGATCGACAAAAATAGCACCATCAGCGCGTGAATACGTGTGAAGTACATTGTGATGTTCCGTAAAAATAGGGTAGAGGTGACAATGGCCAGATAACTGGCCATTGTGTGATTGATGATTAAGCGTTAGCTTTGATTAGGAATTTCGTAATCAGGCATGTACTTTAAGGTTAGTCCAAGATCATTTAAGCCTTGAAGTCTGCCATTAAGCATACTGTCATCTTCAGCTTCGTTGAATCGAGCATCCCAATTGTCTTCAATGATGATTTGACCATCACCATCGACGAACATTACGTTATCTTGTTGCTGGCTGTACTCGTAGTCTGTAAACAGATTGTCGCTGAACCATAGGCGAGACATGTCGTTCATCAGAGCTTGGTCTTTTGAACTTAGGCTCACTTCTGAACCGTCTAGTTTATACGGTTTGTTGAAAACAAACGGCAGTTCTGAACCACCACAAGCACCGGAGATACAAGCAAACGTTTTTAGTAGGTCACCGATATCTAAATCACCATCTTCACCTTGAGTGTTGTATGTCCAAACGTTGAAGCTAGGCTTGAACGCAAAATGGTACATTGAAACTGGCGCGTATACGTCTGCATTTTCAGTTGAACGAATCGCTTGGTTACGTGCTGGCGCTTGGAATAGCATGTCATTCATCAGCATTTTGAACTCAGTCATGTTCTGTGTTGCACCACCCAGTTCATTTTCCAACTCAGGCTTGTAGTCTGCAAGTTCCAGTAATTCGTTGTTCATGTCAGAGTTACCTAGGCCAAAAAATAGCTTGGTCACGGCTTCATATGCGGTGGATGGTAGTAAATTCAGCACATCACCGAGTTCAATCTGCGCTTGAACTTCTTCAGCAGACATTGCTGACACCATATCGATAATGCGTTGCTTATTGCCATCAAGTTGCAGCCATACCGCGATTTCTAAACCTCGATTGTTTTCACTTAGCGATTCAAAAGTACCGCTGTCTACATCTTCCTTTAATAGCTCCAAAATGGCCGGAATTAAGAATGTAAGACTAGGCAGCATAGCCATCGTGTCCGCATCTTTTTCATTGTTACCAATGACGGTTGGTACTGAAAGGTTATCCAGCGCAGGTTGTGAGACCAGATGATGACCTTTAGAAAATATTGATTTATATTCGACATAGGGTGCGAAAGGTAACAAGTTTGTCATTGGCGTATTATTGTCATGGCTTAGTAGTGGAATGTCGTTTTGTAACGTCAATACACTTTCGATAACCCAATCTAGTGTTTTGTTGATTGGATCGAGTAATACTTTATCTTGAGCTTCTAAAATCGAACTGAGAGGTAGTTGCTTTTGTAGTTCTATGTAGTTGTCTACACAAACGGTAGTATCCACCTGATTAGGCATCCCATCGACAATCGGCTCTAATACTTCTTTGAAGTCGTCAGAAAATTCCATCAAGATTTTGAGTGCTGATTTGAGTGTATTGCTGTCGCTTTCTATTTGTGAAACACCAGTCGCTTCACAAATAGAAGTACTATTTGTTTCTGCTGAATCATAACTTTGATATTCAAAACCATACGCATTACTTTGCATTATTGAACGTTTGAAGTAACCATTGTCACCGGCGATTGGCTCTTTACCATCGGTTTGTTGAAGTATGCCAACCGACATTGCTCCCGAACCTTGGCCCATCAACGTGACGTTTTCAGCGTTACCACCAAACTGAGCGATATTCTCGTTAACCCACTGCATAGCACGCTTTTGGTCACCAATGCCAAAGTTGCCACCAGTTTCGTCTTCAACCCACATTGAACCCAGTAAGCCTAAACGATAGTTAAATGTCACGTAAATAAACGGGTTACCTTCGTCGGCACCTTGCGCTACAACCGTATCACCTTGGATGAGCGGCTCTGCACCAGAACCGTATTCGAAATCACCACCGTGAATGAATACATAAACCGGTAGTTCTGCGTCAGCATCTACGCCTACTGGGCGCCAAATGTTAAGGTTCAAACAGTCTTCAGATTGTGTCTGTGAAACGGTCTTCAATTGAGGACATGCATCACCAAACGTAGTCGCATCAATGTCACTCCCAAGATCAACCATTTCACTGTGCTCAAAACGCTCTGCATCGGCAAATTTAATGCCTTTAAAAGACTCAACTGAAGCCAGTTTGTCGTCTTCGGTATTCGACGTAATAACCAGCTCTTCTTTGGTCGCTTTGATACTTGCGTCGCCGATTTGAATAGTAAAGGTTTCCGCAGGGGCAGGTACGAGAGGTTCAGGTTTGTCTGGCATTGGAACCGTTGGTTCAACGTCTGTGTCACAACCAGCAAGAGCGGCCGCAATAGCGAGCGCGATGAGAGAACGATATGCAATAGTCATAAAAAAGGTGTCCACAATAAAATTTGGTAAAGTAACGAACAGCGCATCGATACCGTCAAACCTGTCCTTCCATCAGGTGATTCGCTCCATCATTGGTGCGTTTGACGTGGTTGTTTATTTCACTTGCTCTCTGTTGAAAACAAGGGGGCGCAATGTCGTTGGTATGATGTCGGCGCAAGTAAACGTGAGATTTACACCGATATCAGAGTTCAATGAGCTAAGAGCTTATTAGGTCTAGAAGATCAAACGTTCTAGAAGCGATAGCCAAGGTTCAATGTCACAGCCGAACGAGTTTCACCTTTGTTGTACAACACGGTCATGTTGTAATGCTTGCCAATCTGTTTGTTGACTCCGGTTAAAAATGCCCACTGGTTAATGTCGACACCAACGTCGTAATCAAACTCAATATCGTCTGTCTTTACAGTACCTTGCATACGTGAATCTAAACCTTGGTATTCAGCACCAACGAAGAATTGAGCGCGATAATCAACTAATTGGTAGCCCAACATTGGCTGAATCGTGACAATGCCGTCACCCCAATCATCCATCCCTTTCAGACGGGTTTGTGAATAGGTGCCGGTCAGTGATGCAAAGAACTCTTTGTAACCAACAGATAGTGTTGTACCCGCACCGCGTAAGTCATATTCGAGATGCAGTGGTACATTTAAACGCCCACTGTTACACAGTGCTGATACGCCCTCGCACAGTTTGTCACCTAGACCAGGTAGTTTGTTATTGAGTTTATCTTGTAGATATTCTCCCGCAGCGCCGGTGTAAGAGGCATCAACATTCGCGTCAACGTTTACCTTTCCTACATATCCGAATACATTCCAGAACGGCAGAATATTCACATCACCACGTATTGAAAGACTTTCTGCTTTAACCGTTGCAACGCTATCTTCAGGGTCGAACAGGTCATTCAAGCGCACACCGCCAATCACGTAATCGGTCATAGGAAGGTTCATGTCTTGATTGCGATAAGCAACTGAAACACCGAATGGTAATGGCAAATCGATACCTTGACGACGCACCATGTCACCCATTAAAGGGAATACTCGATCTAACTTAACACTCGCTTCTTGCATACGAGGATCTGAAACTTCTTTTAGACGCTCTTCATGCAGGACATTAACGCCGTTGTCGTCTTCATAAATTGCGACGGGTTCAGTTACAGCGCTCATGGTCATCGGTTTCGTTTTAGACGTACCCTCGATGTTAGTTGTCTTACGTTCAATAACGACTTTACCAGAGTCTAACGTTTGGAAATCAATCACTTGGTAATAGGTATCGACTTTTGACTTACCAAGATTAAATGGCTTGTCGTTGGTGATTACCATGCGTTTTGGTGTGCCGCCTACAAGTTCAATATCAACATTCAAGAAACGGAAATAGGCGATGTCTTGTGGTAAGCCGTATTTCGAATAGTTGAAGCTAATGGTCACGTCGCCGTTGTCTTTTTCATTGACTTTCACTGACGATGGATCGAAGCTTTCTGCATAATTTCTTAGTCGATACTCAGTGCGCGTAAACTCTTCAATTTCATCGATCAGTTTTTCGTTTTCATCCAGCTCTTGCGGGTTGTATTTGACGCGCAGGTCGATGTTGCCTTTGCTGTCTGTGTTTTTTATCAGATAGACGCTTGAGTCACGAACCTCATCGCCAATTTGTATGGTTCGATGTGCGTGTTCAACTAGGTGTTCGCCCTGTACGAGCGAACTGATTGCTAGCTTTGGTAAATCATGACTGATGCCATATTTGTCAAATAGTGCTCGACCTTTTTCCATAACTTCGCTGTAAGTATTGGTTTCTGCCGCAGACGCAAAATTGGGGGTGGTAAGTAATAGGGCGATCGCCAACACAGAAAGAGTATGGGTCTTACAGGCGCTGGTGCGTATTTCAAAAAAACTCATGACGGTTCCCACGCTGAGTAGCCTCAAACCTTCGAGACTCAAACAGTCGATGTAATACTGAACGTCGTGTTCAGTTGTTATGTATTTATCCGTTAGGATTGCTAGTGTGAATGTCGCGACTAAAAATGCATTGCGTCAATCAATGAGAGGATTTTAAGAGGAGGTGGCAGATCGCGTTAATCGCTTTTGATGGACGCTATCCTCACTTAGTAATAATTAGCGTTAATCAATTGATTTATAATGATTTTCAATAGATAAAAAAACGGCCTGTGAAGTAAAAATACTTGGCAGACCGTTTTGTTGTGAGTTGTTAAGCGCATTTAGTTCTAAGCAGTTACCCTCACTCTAAATAGATCAGTAAACAACTTCGCTATCATCAGAATAATCAAAATGTTTACGAGCATCAAAAGTGGCGTTTCAATTCCATAAACAGGTGTGAGGTTGAGCGCACCAGATGTGAGAACAACTAATAAGTTAATACCCAATATTCGGTGTACCATGAGCTTAGGTGTCGCGAACACTTTCCATATCACCATAATGTTAAGGAAGTAGAATAGTCCCAGCTCCCATAGTTCTGTCATTAATGGCATCACAAAGATGTATTGCAACAGAACCACCGACCCTGTACCCAACACACCATAAAAAGCGTCCTTAATAACGCTTGGTGGCATGGTCGGCACCATAGAAGAGAATACACCGGCTAACATAGGAAATATGAAACCACCTGGAACTGGAAGATAAATCCAAACCAACAGCGATGTGATAAACATCGACACGCCTTGCAGCACTTTGCGCCCATCTTCATTCAAATGTTCAACAAACGTGCGATGTGCATGATGCCAAGACACGTCTTTATGATCACCTATGACATTGAGTTCACCCTCAACAAGAGATTGTTCTGGTGTTAATACATCGAACGTCTTCAAGTTGTGAGTAAGAACTGCCCATTGGATATCTAAGTCTGATTCGCTGTTACTTTGTTTGAGTAATGTATCTTGGATATGTACCATTTCATCGATACGCAAGCGCCATGTTTGGATGTTCTCTTTAAGGTGGTAGCTTCCGGTCAGTGGCAGATCTAAAAGTTGATACAGCTTATCAATATTCGCGGTGTTGCTTTCAAGTGCGGCAATGTCGATGTTGTCTGTTTTTTCCATCGCATCTAACAACGCTTGTTTACTGGTTTCGAAACGTTGTACAAAGTTGAGTTCAGTATTCACAGGCCACACGATGCGATACACAATAGAGAACACAACAACACCTAATAGTGTTTCTTGAAGTCTAAGTACAGCAAAGTGAAAGGTGGTTTGGTTATCAAACCCGCCCAGACAAGCAACAATCGAACACACGGTAAATCCTATTGAAAAGATGTAGCCGTATTTCTCGTCACTAGACATGAAAATACAAGTGCCTAAGAACACGGTAAGAAATGTTAGAAACAAAAATCGATCTTGTGAAAACATCGCAATGAGGAAAAAGGCATAACCGGTCCCTAACAAGGTTCCCATTAACCGGTTATGGCCTTTGTTTATTGAATGGGCGAAGCTCTCGTTCAATGCCATCACTGCGACGGCTATCGCAGCCCAATACGGTTTTTCCCAACCAAACCACAACGCTAGGCAGATTGCGATAACGATAGAGAGTGCGACTTTAATCGCGTCTTTAGTCGATGCAGTGAACATAAGAATCACCTAGCTATTTTTGATTATTTTGATCGAGGCAGTCATACCAACACGCAGTTGTACGTCTTCTGGTATTTTGTCTAACTTCACTTTGATAGGGATGCGTTGAGCTAGGCGTATCCATTGGAAGTTTGGATTCACGTTTGGCAATAAATCATTACCTGTGCTGCCGTCTTGCTTCGCGATACCAAAACCAATACTTTTGATATGTCCTTCTAGCTGAACATTGTTGTGCATCATTAAGGTCACATAAGCAGTGTCCTGAGCATCGACACCGACTAAATCAGTCTCTTTGAAATAACCTTCAATCCAGAAGCTATCTTCATCAATTAGCGCAACCACAGGTGAATTCGCGACAACTTGAGAGCCAACACGTAGGTTCAGATTGGTGATATAGCCGTTAGTAGGCGCATATACCTTGGTGTACTCAAGGTTGAGATGTGCTTCTTCTACGTTCGCTTTTGCCAGTTCGACATTTGCGGCGCTGGTTTCTACCGCGTTGTTCAAGTTGTTTAGTGTCAGCACGGGCACGGCACCGGGCGTTCTTTTCTCTAAATTCAACGCGCGTTGCTCTTCGTTTTTGGCTTTGGCGAGTAGGGCAAATGCTTGTTTTTGAGTCGCAAGTGCTTTTCTGTAGGTCGCCTTGTAAATACTCGGATCGATCTCAAAAAGAAGATCGCCTTTTTTTACCTTCGAGTTGTCTTCGACATGCACTTCAATGACTTGACCCGTGACTCGAGGTGTAATCGAGACGATATAAGCGCTGACTTGTCCGTCTCTGGTCCATGGGTTACTTGAGTACGACTGGTAATAGCTATAAACCACAGTTCCCGCAGCAGCCAATAATAAAAGTGTGATGAGATAACGTTTGATCACAGTAAGTGCCTCAAAAAATGGTAATAAAATGGCCGATAGCGCCAGTAAAAATCACGATCAAGCTCAGTTCTGCTATTGCAGGAAAGGCGACGTACTTATGAAGGCCAAACCGTGTCGCGATTGACCCTGTTAGCATTGTCAGTATGTAAGCCAGTGCGATAACCAATAACAGCGGTGGGAAGTAGACTTCATCCCACACAAGCTCATGCGGCATGGTATTCATGGTTCTGTTCTCTATTTGTTTGATGAATGCAACGGTAACGGAGTTCGATTTATTGTGATAATCGCTTATAGAGGATCGTACCCATCAAAATCCAACTTTATTCGGTGATTATGCCAACTGCCTCTTTGTTGAGAGCCGTAAGCCAGTAAAACAACGGTAGGTAGGTTGTCGTTCTTGAAGTGGAAACACTTAATTGAAATTGATTTCGAAAATCATCTACTTTTGCCGGTTTAAGATAAATCTATTTAAAATAATCACTTAAGATGTAAATTGCACTTCAAAAACTATGCGAACAGTTAAAGTGATGATTTGATCCATCAAATGGGATTACATAATAAAACCTTTTGTTCTTAATATTCGGTTCGAAGCAACGAGATGCTTTATTTATTTTGAATAATCCAACAAATATCATTATTAAGTTATTCGTTAGATTATTTACTCCTTATATTTAGTAACAAGAGTAAATTTGTCATGGACATTATTTCTAATCTGTTTGACATGGCACCATTTGTCGCACTATTTATTACACTCTCATTGGGTTATATGGTTGGTAAAATTACTATCGGCCGATTTGTTTTAGGCGGTGTGGCCGGAACATTATTAATGGGCGTAATTATTGGGCAATTTGGTGTTCAGATTGATCCCGGCGTAAAAAGTATTTTCTTTGCGCTCTTTATTTATGCTGTGGGTTATCAAGGCGGCGCACAATTCTTTAAAGCGCTTAACTTTAGAACCATCAACATTCTGTTGTCTGCGGTTGTTATGACGGTTTCAGGCTTATTGTGTGTACTTGCCGCTGCGTGGTTGTTTGACTTAGATAGAGGTACTGCTGCGGGCCTAGCTGCCGGTGGTTTAACTCAGTCTGCGATCATTGGTACTGCAGGCGATGCGATCGCCCGTTTGGGTGGTGTGTCTGAAGAAGCCAAACATCTGATGCAAACTAACGTTGCTGTTGGTTACGCTGTAACTTACATCTTCGGTTCTCTAGGTCCAATCCTAATGGTGACATGGGTATTCCCAACACTAATGAAATGGGATATCCGCGCTGAAGCAATCAAAATGGCAGAAGCGAACTCAGATGGTAATGCAGAGCTTGGTGCTGGTGAATTCAATGCGATGACAAAACTTGAGACTCGCGCTTTTGAAATCAAAGCAGAGAGCAAAGTGAATGGTTTGACACTAGCCCAAATCAATCAAGATTCAATAGACGCATGCATCGAAGTTATCGAGCGTGATGGCAAAGCGATTGAAGCAGACAAATTTACTAAGTTTCAACAAGGCGATGTTCTGGTTATCACAGGTACTCGTAAAGCCATTGGTCAGTTGAAAGGTGACTCTGTTGGCTCTGAAGTTGTGCTTCCAGAAGAGTACGAAGTCATTGAAGAGAACCGTCAGCTTATCGCAGACAACAAACAACTGATTGGCCGTACACTAGGTCAAATCAAATCAGAAGCGAACAAAGGCACTTACCGTGGTGTTTATGTGACTGACTACCTTCGCGAAGGTGTATCAATCCCAGTTCACGCTGACCTTGTTGTTAAGAAAAATGATGTT
>NZ_JBFSUL010000062.1:0-29077 GCF_041467395.1 Vibrio sp. 10N.247.310.98
GGACATAAAAAGACCCCCAATAATTGGTGTCCAACTATTGGGGGTCAGTTCAAATCAGTGGCTTTTTCGTATCAACTCATATCAGAATTATCTGGTAGAAGTTGATGGAATCTCGATTGTTAATCGATTTCTTTGTCTTTACCCATAGATAAAATCCAAAGAGATACGGCTGCAACACCTGCAAAGCCACCAAGAATGATAACTGGCATAGCGCTGTAACCTAGGATGTGCCAAATTACGCTTTCTAAAGTACTCATTCAATCGCTCCTTATTGCCAGCCTTCAACGCCGTGCATGTCTGGTAGTTTGTGTGCAATACCTTTGTGACAGTCTACACACGTTTTTTCACCAGAAGCTAGCGCAGTCGAGTGTTGTTTCGCACTACGGGGGCTCTGCTCTGAGAAGTCCATGTAATCGAACTGGTGACAGTTACGACACTCAAGTGAATCGTTCTTCTTCAATCGAGCCCATTCGCGTTCCGCTAGGTGAGCACGACGTGCTTTGAACTTTTCTTCAGTATTGATGGTTTTCGCAATAAAGTGTGCGTATAGCTCTTTAGATGCTTGAACCTTACGAACAATTTTATCTGTCCATTCATGAGGAACGTGACAGTCTGAACAGATAGCACGAACACCAGAACGGTTAGAGTAGTGAATTGTCTCTTGGATTTCAGCAACGATAGGTGCGTGACAGCCAGAACAGAATTCTTCCGTGTTGGTTGCCTCCATACCCGTGTTGAATGCACCCCAGAACAAAAGACCACCCGAGAAACCCAAGAACAAAACAACGCCTACGGCTGCTTTGCTTGGTGTCGCAAGTCTTTTCCAAAACGCTTTAAGTAATTTTATCATATATAGCCTCTCTTACAGTCCGGCTACGATTAACGCAGTGAATCTACAGGTTTGAACTCGTTCTCAACTAGTGGCTTAGCATTAGCTTGAGGTACGTGACACTGTAGACAGAAGTAACGACGAGGTGATACGTCTGCAAGTACCGCATCTTCACGGTTCATGTAGTGAGTTACACTCACTTTAGTAGCACCCATTTCTTTTGCGTTTTTCCAGCTGTGGCAAGAAAGACACTTGTTAGCGTTAAGAGAAACTTCATAGCTACGAATAGTATGAGGCACTAGAGGTGGTTGGTATACGTAGTCACTCTCAAGTACTTGGTCACGAGGGAACTTTTTGAAGTCATCTGCTGCGCGAGTTGCTTCAAGTTCACTTGCACCACGTAGAGATTCTACGCCACCAATGCCGCCTGGGTTATCCAGTTCAGCTTCAGCTTGAACTGCACCAGCTAGCAAAAGACCAGCTGATAGTAGGGCAGTAATCAGTTTTTTCATGGTTAATTTCTCCGCCTAAAGGCTAATTCTTTGAGTGGACTACTTCTTTCAAAAAGTAACGAAAAAAGCAGTCGCAATATTAAAAACGTCAGATCTACGAGCTAAGTGGTAAGAACATATTGTCCTTAAGCGACCTTAGTGATCTTAACTGGACACTTCTTGTAATCCGTCTGTTTAGACAGAGGATCCGTTGCATCCAAGATCAACTTGTTGATCAGAATTCTTGCATCAAAGAATGGTACGAATACCAAGCCTTGTGGTGGACGGTTACGACCACGAGTTTCAACACGAACGCGTACTTCACCACGTTTGTTTTCGATAAGAACTTCATCACCACGGCGAAGACCACGAGCTTTAGCATCAGCAGGGTGGATGTAACAAAGTGCATCCGGTACTGCTTTGTAAAGTTCTGGTACACGACGAGTCATAGTACCTGTGTGCCAGTGCTCAAGAACACGACCTGTACATAGCCACATATCGTATTCATCGTTTGGTACTTCAGGTGGCGCTTCGTATGGTGCATTGATGATCAGTGCTTTACCATCTGGTTTGCCGTAGAAGTCCCAATCAGAACCTTTCTTAGCATATGGATCTGAACCTTCTTTAAAGCGCCATAGTGTCTCTTTACCGTCAACAACAGGCCAACGTAGACCACGAACTTGGTGGTAGCGATCGTATGGTGCTAAATCGTGACCGTGGCCGCGACCAAAGGCTGCGTATTCTTCGAATAGACCTTTTTGAACGTAGAAACCTTGAGCTTGTGCATCGTCGTTAAGCTCTTGAGCTTCAGACAGTGGGAATGCATCAACGTTGCCGTTTTTGTAAAGCACGTCGTACATGGTTTTGCCACGGTACTCAGGCATTTTCGCAACCAGTTCTTCACCCCAAACCTCTTCAATAGTGAAGCGCTTAGAGAATTCCATGATTTGCCATAGGTCAGACTTAGCTTCACCTACAGTTTTCACTTGTTGGTACCATGCTTGTGTACGACGCTCTGCGTTACCGTAAGCGCCTTCTTTCTCAATCCACATTGCTGTTGGAAGGATGAGGTCAGCCGCTTGAGCTGTTGCCGTTGGGTACGGGTCAGAACATACAATGAAGTTATCTGGGTTACGGTAACCTGGCAGACGTTCAGTGTTGATGTTTGGACCCGCTTGCATGTTGTTGTTACACATTACCCAGTAAGCGTTGATTTTACCGTCTTTCAACATACGGTCTTGAAGAACAGCGTGAGCGCCGGGTACCGGTGGAATGGTGCCTTCTGGAAGTTTCCAGATATCTTCTGCAATTTTACGGTGTTTAGGGTTAGCAACCACCATATCGGCAGGTAAACGGTGAGCGAATGTACCAACTTCACGCGCTGTACCACACGCTGACGGTTGGCCAGTTAGTGAGAATGGGCTGTTACCTGGAGTAGAAATCTTACCTGTAAGAAGGTGGATGTTGTACACAAGGCTGTTCATCCATACGCCACGAGTATGTTGGTTCATACCCATAGTCCAAAGTGACATTACTTTGATGTTTGGATCGGCATATTGCTTAGCCAGCTTGATAAGGTCTTCTTGAGATACACCTGACATTTCAGACGCTTTCTCAACTGTGTATTCAGCAACAGACGCTTTGTAGTCTTCGAAAGAGATAGCAGTCATTTCGCCTGAGTTAGGGTTTGCGGCTGCTTTCTGTAGTGGATCATCGTCACGCAGACCGTAACCGATGTCTGTCGTTGCTTGCTTGAAGTTCGTGTGCTTGTTCACGAAGTCCCAGTTAACGGCATCGTTTTGAATGATGTAGTTAGCAATGAAGTTAGCAATTGCTAGATCTGATTGAGGTTCGAAGATGTAACCCGTGTCTGCAAGCTCGAAAGAACGGTGGTAGTAAGTAGACAGTACGTTTACTTTAACGTGTGGGTGGCTTAGACGACGGTCTGTAATACGAGTCCATAGTACTGGGTGCATTTCTGCCATGTTTGAACCCCACAGTACGAATGCGTCTGCGTGTTCAAAGTCATCGTAACAACCCATTGGCTCATCAATACCGAAAGTGCGCATGAAGCCTACTACAGCAGAAGCCATACAGTGACGAGCGTTTGGATCTATGTTGTTTGAACGGAAACCCGCTTTCATCATCTTAACGGCTGCGTAGCCTTCCATTACTGTCCATTGGCCTGAACCGAACATACCAACACCTGTTGGACCGTTCTTCTTCAGTGAAGCTTTCCATTTCTCAGCCATCACGTCGAACGCTTTGTCCCAAGATACGGGTGCGAAATCACCATCTTTATGGAACTCACCATCTTTCATACGAAGAAGAGGTTGTTCTAGACGGTCTTTGCCGTACATGATTTTTGAAAGGAAGTAGCCTTTGATACAGTTAAGGCCTTTGTTTACAGGAGCTTCTGGATCGCCTTGAGTCGCAACCACTTTACCGTTTTGAGTACCTACTAGTACTGAACAGCCCGTACCACAAAAACGACAAGGCGCTTTATCCCACGTGATTTTTGTTTGATCAGAGCTAGCAATCAGGTTGGTTGCTGTTGCCGGTAGAGTTACACCTGCAACGGCTGCCGCTGATGCAGCTGCGTTTGCTTTCACAAACGCACGTCTTGTCATTTTCATACTTCACCCTCAAGTTGAGAATTGTTACTTCCAGTTTCTAAATCCGTTTCGTCGAGTCCAGTTTCGATTTGGTGATAAACCAAAGCTGTCCCCAAAACGTTCTTAATGTTGTTTATTGCTTCGATGGTGTCCGTTACAAAACCTTGGTTTTCAGTTTCTAGGACCACGATGATTTTGCCTTCAGGGCTATCTCCGTAGATTTCAGCGTTATCGAATTGATCGATCTCCGCTTTGATCTCATTTAGATGCTCAGGGCTCACATGCACGACTAAACTTGATATATGCACTTCATTTAGTGCCATAAATTGCTCTCGTTATTTTTGTTTTATGCATTACTCACAAGAATAGCCGAAGTAGGGCAAATTGCTACGCAGGCCCCACAACCGCTACACTCATCTAACTCGATTTTTGGTAGAGCAACACTGCCTGCTCTAAGTTCAAATTGAATGGCCATAGGTTCACACATGTCACCACAGCTTCGGCATTCAACATTTTGTTGCGCTAAACACTTATCAGAGATTTGTGCTTTTGCTTGCCAAGGCTCTCCTTGCTTTGGCTTAAAAATGGGTTCGGGACAAACATCTGCACATTGATAGCAGAACGTACACTCATCAATAGAGAAATCTACAGTGGGAAAACCACCATCGCCTACAATGATTATCTTAGTCTCACAACTCTCGATGCATTTACCGCAGCGAGTACAGTCATCTGTAAAGCTTTCTAGGCTGTCAATCCAAGGCAAACGAATCTGGCTTGAGTCAACTTTTCGTCTTGAAAAAAGACGGCGTTTTGATAGATCTACCACTAGATACCTATAGATGTTACTAAGATGTTGTAATTGTAGGTCATTATTCTATTAATATCTTGTAATGAGTCCTCACAAGTAGTGTAGTTTTAGAAACAATTGTATAAATACCCCCTAAGGGCTAATTGGGGGCATATATTGTCTTAGATCAATAAATTACGGAGCGAGTGATCACATATTGAATGGAGCTATGATTTTTGATGTGTGACAATACGATATCGCTGGCAAGTCATTTATCAATAGGAAGGCACTTTTGCTTATAAAACCGGTTTCATCTGTAACAAGTACGATAGCAAAATCTTTGCTCTCTATACTGCTGTTGTCGGTTGCTACGACTGGCTTTGCCATCTTTACTTTGGCTTCAAGTTTGAATGATGCGGAAGCGGTTAACGTGGCCGGTTCAATGCGAATGCAAAGCTACCGTTTAGCCCATGATATTCAAATAGAATCTGTCGATTATGAATCTCATATTCGTGAATTCGAAAGTTCTCTTTACTCGCCATCCATGACTAATTTGGTCAGTTGGAATGTTCCGACAGACATCACAGAAGATTACTATTTAATTATCGGCCGTTGGCATGAGCTAAAACAGGTCTTGAATAGCGAAGAGCGCGATCACTATCTCGTGTTGGTTGAAAACTTCGTGGCTGAAATCGATGGCTTCGTTTATAAGCTGCAAGAGTTCTCTGAAGACAAGTTAATAAAGTTAGCGTGGGCTGGTGGTATCGGCCTTGGTGGGATTCTGGTCATATCTCTTTTTGTTGTTCACTTTGTACGTAAACAGGTTGTTAAACCGCTACATGCTCTTGTCGGTGCGAGCCAAAGAATCAAAAACAGCGACTTCGAGGTAGAACTCAAGGTGACCAGTAACAACGAAATGGGCATTTTGACCAAAACCTTCAACTCGATGGCCAAAGATTTAGGCGTGCTTTATCGAAACCTTGAAGATGTGGTGGATGCAAAGACGATTGAGCTGCAAAATGCGAACCAGTCGCTGCAGGCACTTTATAACTCGTCACAAGAGCTCACGGTGACGCGTATTGCTCCTGAAAACTTCCGAGCTATCTTGCAGCATCTCGTGAGCTTGGAAGGGATTGGATCACTGAGGCTCGAGATTGTCGATAACTCAGGCCGTTCATTGATTATGGATGAAGGTTACGATTCGAATTTAGACTACGAAAAGTTTGAGATGAAACTCGACGATAACGAACTTATTCTCGGCTATTTATACTGTTCATATCACCACGGGCACTCAACTAAAGCTCTGATCGAAAGCTTCATTCAACTGCTATCGAGAGCGATCTACTACAATCGTGCTCAAAAGAAAGCTGAACAGCTTATTATCATGGAAGAGCGTGCCACGATTGCACGTGAACTCCACGATTCATTGGCTCAATCACTGTCGTACTTGAAAATTCAAGTTACACTATTAAAGCGTGTGATTGGCAAACTGCCAGAGCAACAGCACCGAGAGCAATCTGAACAAATCGCGTCTGAGATCGGAAACGGCTTAGCCGACGCTTATACCCAGTTAAGAGAGCTACTCACCACATTTAGGTTGACCATTAAAGAGGGCAACTTTGGAGACGCCTTAAGTACCATGCTTGAGGCGCTCAGCGAGAGAACCGATGCGAAGATTAACCTCACTAATAATCTCTCATCGATCGAGCTTGATGCGCATAGTCAGGTTCACTTGCTTCAATTGATTCGTGAAGCAACAATAAATGCAATAAAACACGCCAATGCCGACTTGATAGATGTATGCTGTATCGATGAGGACGGTGAAGTATTAGTCGTGATAAAAGATAATGGAGATGGCTTTGACTCAAGTAGTTCCAAGGTGAACCACTACGGGATGAGCATTATGCAGGAGCGTGCGGCAAGACTGAATGGCGACTTGACGATTGAAGCGGCGCAAGGTGAAGGCTGTACAGTCATATTGAAATATAAAAGTTTGAAGGAAGTTAAAGTTGACGATTTGTAAAGTAATGCTGGTTGATGATCATCCATTGATGCGCAGAGGTATAAGCCAATTACTGAGCTTTGAAGACGAATTCGAAGTGATTGCAGAAGCAAGTAACGGCACTGAAGCGGTTGCTCTTGCTCATGAAGAAGAACCTGATTTGATCCTTTTGGATCTCAATATGAAGGGCATGTCTGGTTTAGATACCTTGAAAGCACTTCGCACTGACGGTTCTAGCGCAAACATTGTTATTCTAACGGTTTCTGATAGCCCTGCAGACATTGAAGCGATTGTAAAAGCAGGCGCTGATGGCTACTTGTTGAAAGACACTGAACCCGATGAGTTAATTGAACTGCTTAAGCAAGCACACAGCGGTGACAAGGCTTACAGCAGTGTGGTTGCTCGTTACCTAAATGATGCTGGAAGCCGCAATGATATCTTCGAACAACTGACTGAACGTGAAATGCAGATCCTTCAAGAAGTCGCGAAAGGTTACCGTAATAAGCAGATCGCCGATCACCTGTTTATTTCTGAATCGACAGTTAAGGTACATATGAAGAGTCTACTGAAAAAGCTGCAAGTGCCTTCCCGTACCGCTGCCACGGTTCTGTATCTAGAACGCTATGGTGAAATGAAGTAGGGCTTGTTCCTTTGAGATAACACTATTTCAAGCCTGACTGTTTATACATTTTGTACATGTCTCGATAGTTTTAACGATGTTGAGGAAGTGACATTAAAAAAGGCGCTGAACTTATTAAGTTCAGCGCCTTTTTGTTTACGCATTTTATATTCAGTATTGGTGTTCGTTTGTTCTTCGTTCTTTGAGATTAGAAACTTAAGGCTTACGCCGACATTGGAACCAATACAAGCGTACCGAAGATAACCGTAATAAGACCACAGATTACGGGTACAGACGTACGTTTTACGACTTCAAATGGGCTGATTTTACCCATACCAGAAGTCGCTACGATTACGCCAGATACTGGTGAAATTGTACGACCTAGGTTCGATGCTTGAAGCATTGGGATGATTAGGAACGCTGGGTTCAAGCCCATTTTCGCCGCTAATGATGGAGCCAGTTCTACGAATGCATAGAAAGGTGCATTACCTGAACCTGTCGCAATTGCCGCAGCAACCGTTAGACCTGTGAGGATAAGCATCAATGCGATGCCGCCTGCGCCTGCAGATTCGGCAAGACCGATTAGGTTATCAATTGCACCGATAGACATTAGACCTTGAGCAAATACGCCCGCCGCAACCAACAGCATTACCACGCCTTTGAACGCGTCAGCCATGCCTTGGTAGCAAGAGTCTAGATCTTCTAGTGTTTTCTCGCCGTCAAACTTCTTAACAACGTAATCGATAACTGCGCCTACGAAGATAGAACCTACCACAATAGTGTAGATATCAAGTGAAAGCCCTGGAATCGTACGACCGTTGAATAGGAAAACGCCGATGATAGGTAGGAATGGAAGTGCAGCGTAGAAAGCCGGCGCCGTTGTTTCGATTTCAGAAACGTCTACTTTTTCCATTGGTGTGTTTTCTTTCTTATCTAGGTATTTGTTCCAGAAGAAAGCCGCACCCGCCATCACGATGATCGCACAGATAGAAACAGGCAGTACCGTTTGAACAGCAAACACATCAAGAGACATGCCTGATTTTTCTGCCGCGATAACCACATCACCAGACGTTGGTGAAAGAATGATGGCTGCAGGTGACGCACAAACTGCAACTGCCGCTGGGCGAGAAATACCCATTGCCGTCATCATTGGGAATAGGGTTGCCATCAATAGCACACCAAGACCCGTTGCAGAACTTACTGCTAGAGACATCAGACACGCTACGATGTAAGCCGCAACAAGAAGTACATAGGGAGATTTGATCGCAGCAAGCGGTTTAGAGAACTGTTTCACTACCACGTTGTTAGCACCAATGTGCGTCATGTAAGAAGCAAAACCACAAAGAAGCATGATTTGCATGCCTAGGCCGCCCCCGCGGTACTGAAGCATGTATTTAACAAATTCTAGTGAGTCGGTAACCATGTTACCTGTTGAAGCTACCTTAGCTGGTAAGACTGTGTGACCAATAAGGCCGGTGATAAGAAGTAGGGCAAGGCCAGCAGTTAGTAATACACCCGCCGCTTTATAGCCTTTTACAATAAAGTAACCAACAGCAATAGTAATCACTAATCCGATCAAGAGCTCTAACATAGAAATCTCCACAAAGTTTAAAAAATATAAGAAAGTGTTTCAGAATATGACAATGAATGTACAGAAAACTGCACTGTGGCACGAGGCATAGTTGAGGTTGATATGATCTAAGACAAACATTTTTTTCGATGTTAATTGTGGTTGTAAATCGTGAATAACTACTGTTGTTTAGATGTTAATAAACAAATTTTGTGGCTTGTTAGAACATAACTTGGATCACCTTTGGTTGTTCTATTTGCATATGGTGGTGTTATTTTATAAATCGCGAGTATTTTTTGTACTTTGGAAGGAAACGTGTAACGAAGTGGGTATTTATCGGAGTAAAGAGGTGAGAATCTTAGCTTTTAAGCTTACTTACATTTAAAGATTACTTATGTTTAACGCCTACTTACTTCCCATAAGTAAGCGCTAAAACACAAGTTATAATAAGGCGATTCTTCAGCTTCTTCGTTTAACTCAGAACCTTCATTTAATACGACTTCGTCCTCGAGTACCACTTCTTCAACTTCTTCTGCGAATAGGGGCATAGAGAAAGCGATTAGAACTAAAGGTAGCTTTGGTAGGAATCGTGTGTATGAAATTGTATTTGCTAATGGGTGCGATGTTCGTGAGATAGTGTGTTTCGACATAATGGTTTTGTATATAAAGTGATTTAACACGACGAACTAAGTGTTAGTCTGATGAGTAGACAGTGATCGAATCGAACCGTTGGCATTGTCGGCGCAGGTTCCATCGCAATCGACTCCCAATTCATTTTTGGGGTCGGAATGGTATGCACGGATTGGATTAAGTGGAGGTGCTGATTGAATAAGCTCACTTCACTTACAGCGTCCTCAAGTTGTTTGGTATTCATCTACATTCCTGTCGACTGTTGTTCTTGTAATTTGGCGCTTAGTTTATGGTCAAAGCGCCAGAACAGTATTTAAATGAATGTGAATGATCTTTCGTGAGGTTACTTGATATTGGTTTAGGAATATTTGGGTAGGAAAGTTGGTTTTATGATTGAGTTAACAGCATAGAAACACAGAGAACAAGGCGCTCTCTGTGTTGGTCATTTTGCTATTATCGAAACTCGCTGATGAGCATTATCTCTGGCGTCTTGCGACCAAAGTGAATCGGTAATCGTTAGACGTGAAGTAGTTGCGGCTGTATTCAAATACAGTGTTATTGGCGAGGTAACCGCGAGTACGTTTTTCAATGATAGGCTGAGCTGGGTCAATACCTAACTGTTTAGCAACGTCTTCAGGCGGAAGAATCGGTACCAATTCCTGCTCACTTCGATCAATCACCATGCCTTTGGTGTTCTCAATAAAGTCGTATTTTGATGTCTGCATCACTTGATAGGTGAGATCTGGGAATAGAGCAACAGGTAACCAAGTTTCTTCAACCGTGATTGGATTGTTGTCTATGAAACGAACACGTTTTACGTAGAAAACCAATTCGCCTTCTTTGATATCTAAATGTTCAGACATCGCCAAAGAACACGGCTTCATTTCGAAGGCCAGAACTTCACTGTGTGTAACCACATCCAAATGCGCCCACTTTTCTTGAAAGCTCGACTGTTTGTAGATGTCGTAATTGATCTTGTTCTCTTTTACGTAAGTGCCGCTGCCTTGAACGCTTTCAAGCTCATCGTTTTCGATCAGTAGTTTCAGTGCTTGCCTAACCGTTACGCGGCTTACCGAGAATACTTCACGCAATTGCGCTTCCGTTGGGAGTGCTTCTCCAACTTTATATTCTCCAGAACTGATCTTTTCTCTTATTGCATCGGCGATTTGGCGATACATAGGGAGTCTTGCCATTTTTGCCTCATTTGTGCGCTAGGACAACTAGACTTTGATTAACAACCTGTACCTTAAATACGTAAATTTGCTCTATATAAGCTTTGCTTTAAAGGTTAGTGTGAGCATCGTATCGGCGTTTTGTAGTACATATAATACAAATTAAACGATACATAACAAGCTTTCTTAAAGGATTTACCAATACAGTTTAAATACAAATTAAATACAAATATGTATTGATGAGATCGTGATCACGGATTAAATGTCTTGAAGTTGTATTATTCATCTCGTCGGCAGGGACGACTGTCGTACTAATCCGTGACTATGGGACAAAGGTTATGAAACTTACTACTCTAACGAATAAGTCGCTCGTAAATCTGCAAACTACGTTTAGCAGTCGAGAAGAAGCGATTTACGCACTTGCTGACCAACTGAATCAGCAAGGCAAACTGCACAACAAACAAGAGTATCTTGATGCAGTATTTGCTCGTGAAGAGCAAGGCCCGACAGCGCTTGGCGAAGGCCTAGCAGTACCGCACGGCAAGACTGACGCGGTTAAAGAAGCTGGTTTCGCTGTAGCAACATTGAAAGAAGACATGAAATGGAAAGGCCTAGATGAAGACGAAGATGTGAATCTTATCTTCCTAATTGCCATTCCAAATGCAGAAGCGGGTTCTACCCACATGCACCTGCTGACCGAACTGACAACCACATTGGTTGATGACGATGTTCGTGAAGCAGTATTAAAAGCAACAACCGCTGATGAAATCTTCGCGCTTCTTGATGGCGATAATCAGCAAGAAGAAAAACAAGACAACTTAGATACAAATGCGCCGACAATTGTATGTGTTACTGCTTGCCCTGCAGGCATTGCTCACACCTATATGGCTGCAGAATACCTTGAAAAAGCGGGCAAAAAGCTTGGCTACAAGGTTCATGTTGAAAAGCAGGGCGCAAATGGCATTGAAGATCGTTTGACGGCTGAGCAATTAAACAATGCTGTGGCGTGTGTTTTTGCTGCTGAAGTCGCGATTAAAGAAGTGGATCGTTTTAACGGAATCCCTCGTGTTGAAACGCCAGTTGCAGAACCGATTAAACACGGTGAACGCATTCTAAATGAAGCGATTGAAGAGTCGAAAAAAGGTAACGGTGCAGAACGCACAGTGGCTACTGATGACAAACCGAAAAAACTGCCACTGAAAACTGAGCTTAAACAAGCGCTGCTTTCTGGTATTTCTTACGCAGTTCCTCTTATCGTTGCTGGTGGTACTGTTCTTGCGGTTGCTGTTCTTATCGCGCAAATTTTTGACCTGCAAGAGCTTTACGCAACAAAAGATTCTTGGCTGTGGATGTATCGTAAATTAGGTGGCGGCCTATTAGGTACATTAATGGTGCCAGTACTGGCAGCTTACACAGCATACTCATTAGCCGACAAACCGGCACTTGGTCCTGGTTTTGCTGCGGGTATTGCCGCAAACATCATTGGTTCTGGTTTCCTAGGCGGTGTTGTTGGTGGTTTGATTGCGGGTTACGTAATGCGTTGGGTAAAAGAGCATGTTCGCTTAGGCCCTGCATTTAACGGTTTCCTTACTTTCTACCTTTACCCTGTGATTGGTACTTTGGTAGCGGGTAGCTTGATGCTGTTTGTTATCGGTAAACCTGTTGCGTTCTTAAACCAAGGTTTAACGGACTGGTTGAACGGTATGTCAGGCACCAATGCGTTGTTATTGGGTGCAATTTTAGGTCTGTTTGTATCATTCGACCTAGGTGGTCCGGTAAACAAAGCTGCTTACGCATTCTGTTTAGGTGCAATGGCAAACGGTGTTTATGGTCCTTACGCAATCTTTGGCTCAGTAAAAATGGTATCGGCGTTCACGGTAACGGCTTCTACCATGATTGCTCCACGCTTATTCAAAGACTTTGAGATTGAAACCGGTAAATCTACATGGCTACTTGGTCTTGCGGGTATTACTGAAGGTGCAATCCCAATGGCGATTGAAGATCCAATCCGTGTAATCGGCTCATTCTTACTAGGCTCTGTAGTAACAGGTGCAATGGTTGGTGCGGCAGGTATTGGTCTATCCACTCCGGGCGCAGGTATCTTCTCTATTTTCTTGTTACACGATTCTGGTTTAGGCGCATTCTCTGCTGCTGCAATCTGGTTCGGTGCTGCGATTGTCGGCACAGTGATTTCAACCATTACTCTTCTGATGTGGCGTGGTCACGCGGTAAAAAAGGGTAAATTTGAAGCAAGTACTGCAACACAGAACTAACTGAATTTTGAGTTAGCTCCTAACTCACTGCGAAATCAATATATAAAAAATAACAAACAACTGGCTGCCCTAAATACCTGTGCTCCTAACGGTTTTATTCACACAGATTCTGGGCGTGGTTTTCTGCACCCTAAATTTAGTGGCAGCCAATTTTAACCCCTTGAAAAAATTTAATTTAGTCGTATTTGGGTTCGAACTTTAGTTTTACTCGAAGCGACACATTTAGGTAAATGATTATGACTACATCACGCGTACATATTACTCCTCACATGCACTGGGATCGTGAATGGTATTTCACAACAGAAGAGTCTCGTATTCTTCTTGTGAACAACATGGAAGAAATCATGAACCGTCTGGAGAGCGATCCAGAATACAAATACTACGTTCTAGATGGTCAAACCGCCGTTTTAGAAGACTACTTCGCAATCAAACCAGAAAACACAGAGCGCGTAAAAGCATTGGTTGAAGCGGGCAAGTTAATTATTGGCCCTTGGTATTCTCAAACCGACACAATGCAAGTTTCTGGTGAGTCAATTGTGCGCAACATGATGTATGGTATTCGTGACTGTATGAAGTTTGGCGATGCAATGAAGATTGGTTACCTACCAGATTCATTCAGCATGAGCTCACAGCTGCCAATGATCTACAACGGCTTCGACATCACGCGTGCAATGTTCTGGCGTGGTTGTTCAGAGCGTCATGGCACCAACAAAACAGAATTCTTATGGCAGTCTAATGACGGCAGTGAAGTAACGGCACAAGTGCTTCCGCTGGGTTACGCGATTGGTAAATACCTTCCACAAGACGAAGAAGGCTTGCGTGCTCGTTTAGATAAGTACTTCCCAGTGCTAGAAAAGCCATCGGTGACTAAAGATATCTTGCTACCGAACGGCCACGACCAAATGCCGATTCAAAAAGACATCTTTGAAGTAATGGACAAGCTTCGCGAAATCTACCCAGATCGTGAATTCTCAATGAGCCGTTACGAAGAAGTGTTCGAGAAAGTAGAAGCGGCGCGCGACCAACTCGACACAATCAAAGGCGAGTTCAACGACGGTAAATACATGCGTGTTCACCGTACGATCTCTTCTACACGTATGGACATCAAACTGATCCATGCGGAAATCGAAAACAAGATTGTAAACATCCTAGAACCTCTAGCGTCTATCGCTTGGACATTAGGTTTCGAATATCACCACGGTTTGATTGAGAAAATGTGGAAAGAGAGCATGAAGAACCATGCTCATGACTCTATTGGTTGCTGTTGTTCAGACAAGGTACACGCTGAAATCCTAAACCGTTACATCCTTGCGGACGACATGGCGACAAACCTAATCCACTTCTACAAACGTAAAATCGTTGACCATATGCCGGATCGCGAAGGTTGCGACAAACTGGCGATGTTTAACCTTTCTCCGTATGAGCGTGAAGAAGTGGTGAACACAACCATCACTATCCGTGCTCAAGAATTTTCTATCTTTGATGAAAACGAAAACCCAGTTGAATACTTCATCCAAGACAAGCGCCAAATCGACCCAGGTAAAGTAGACCGTCAAATCGTTCACTACGGCAACTACGACCCTTTCATGGAGTTTGATATTCAAATCAAACGCACTGTACCAGCGATGGGTTTCACCACGTTACACATCCAAGGTAATGAGAAGGGCGCAGTTAAAGTCGCAGAGCAGAAAGACTACTTGCTAGAGAACGAATACTACCGAATTAATGTAAACGACAACGGTACTCTGACTATTTTCGATAAAGAGACAGAGCAAGTATTCGACCAAGCACTTCGTTTAGAAGATGGTTCTGATGACGGCGATGAGTACGATTACTCTCCATCTCGTCAAGAGTGGCTGTTGTACTCTGATGAATTCCCGGTAGAAACATCAATTGACCACCAAGGTTTCCAATCGGTAGCAAACATCGCTTTCCGCATGAACGTGCCAGCAAACCTTACAGAGCGTGAAGAACGCACGGGTCAAAATGGATTCGTTGAAGCGCAATGCCAAGTGGTATTGAAGCAAGGTTCTCGCCGCATCGAAGTCCGTATGGAATTGGACAACCAAGCCGACGACCACCGTGTACGTGTATTAGTACCTACGCCATTTATTTCTGAAACTGTGGTAGCAGATAACCAGTTCGGTTGTATTACTCGACCAACCAATGACCCTGCAATGGCGGTTTGGGAAGAAGAGAAGTGGAAAGAAGCACCGGTTCCTGTGTATCAGTTAATGAACTTTGCTGCGCTAGAAAACGGCAAAGCGGGTATGGCTATTATGTCGAATGGTCTGCGTGAATTTGAAGTGATTGCATCTAAAGGTGACGAAAATAGAGATACCTTCGCACTGACACTATTCCGTGGTATTGGCGTGTTGGGTAAAGAAGAGCTATTGCTTCGTCCGGGGCGTCCTTCTGGTATCAAGATCCCGACCCCAGATTCACAAGTGCGCGGCAAATTAGTGTGTGAATTCACACTGTGTGGCTTCTCTGGTAACCATATTGACGCGAACATCATGGCGCAAGCACGTGACAATGTCACTCTAATCGAATGCTACAACAAGATCCCTTACAACGCGATGAAGCTCAACGTGGGTGAGCAGAACCTACCTATGAGTTTTAGCCTTCTGTCTAAGCAACAATCAGGCGCGGTGTTGAGTGTGCTGAAGAAAGCGGAAGACGAAGATGCACTGATCATGCGTGTCTACAACCCGGCAGAATCGGGTTCAGTATCGGATTCAATCTCTTTTACTCAAGCGGTTTCAAGCTGGAAAGAGACAAGCATGGACGAGCGCGTACGCGAAGGTGATGTAGCATCTGAAGAGTTCGGCCAGATAGCACCTTGCCAAGCAAAAACATTCCAAATCAAATTCTAATTTCGATAACCCGCTCACCTTGGTGGGCGGGAATGGTGAACGACAATGAAAATTGTAATTGCCCCTGATTCATTTAAAGAATCACTCGACGCTCATCAAGTTGCGTCTTGCATTGAGCGTGGATTTGCCGATGTTTTCCCTTACGCAGAGTTTGTGAAAATGCCACTCGCCGATGGCGGAGAAGGCACGGTAGACGTGTTGCTAGAGGCGCTCAATGGTAAGAAGCAACTGCTGCACACGACGGATCCAATCGGGCGTGAATGTACGGCTTATTGGGCTTCGTTGGAACAGACTGTTGATGGCGCCAACGTAAAAACTGCCTTGGTGGAATTTGCTCAAGCATCGGGTTTAGACCTATTAACCGTAGAAGAAAGAGCACCGTTAACCGCATCTTCGTTTGGTACTGGGCTATTGATCAAAGATGCACTAGAACAAGGTGTTGAACAAATCATTATTGGTTTGGGCGGCAGCGCAACCAATGATGCAGGTGCTGGCATCTTACAAGCGTTGGGAGGCAAGTTATTAGACAAGCAAGGCAACGAGCTATCTGGTGGCGGCGCCGAATTAAGCCGGTTAGCAAGCATCGATCTTGAAGGACTGCACCCTAGATGCAAAGAAGTGACGTTCGTGGTCGCGTGTGATGTGAATAATCCATTATGTGGCGAAAGCGGAGCCAGTACTGTGTTTGGTCCGCAAAAAGGCGCATCAAAAGCTCAAGTTGAACAACTTGATACTGCGATCGGGCACTTTGCCGATATCGCTCAAGCACATACGGGTACTAATCATCGCGACACAGCTGGATTTGGTGCTGCTGGTGGTACACCTCTGGGGTTAAGTCTTGCATTCAATATCCAAATTAAAGCGGGTATTGAGATGGTATTAGATGCCTTGGATGCAGATAAGGTTCTTGAAGGTGCTTCACTGGTCGTGACCGGAGAGGGGCAGATGGACAACCAAACCCTGCAAGGTAAAACACCTTTCGGCATCGCTCAGCGAGCTCAAAAGTTGAGTATTCCAACCATTGGAATTGCGGGCTCTTTGGGGCAAGACGTTGAAAAACTTTACGGCTCAATGTCTAGCTTATTTGGAACCGTACGTTCACCTCAGTCTTTAGACCAAGTTTTATCAGAAGCGAATCAAAACCTGACTCGCACTGCCCGTAATATCGCCGCCACGCTCAAGCTTGGTAGCCAGATTTTTAATGAGAAGTAATTATGTCTCTATTTAAACTCGACAACGTTATTCAAAACTACGCATGGGGAAGCAAAGACTCCATTAACCAATTGTTTGGTATTGTGAACCCAAACCAGGAACCTCAAGCAGAAATTTGGATGGGTGCTCATCCAAATGGTTGTTCAAAGGTAGGCGATACCGGTGAATCGCTTTCTCACATGATTGATGAAAACAAAATCGATGTCTTAGGCGGATACACGGCGGCTCGTTTCGGTGAATTGCCTTTCTTGTTTAAGGTGTTGGCCGCTGAAACACCGTTATCGATTCAGGTTCACCCGAACAAGCGAAAATCAGAATTAGGTTTTGAGCGTGAGAATGCACTTGGTATCCCTTTGAATGCGTCTAATCGCAACTACAAAGATCCAAACCATAAACCTGAGTTGGTTTATGCGTTGACCTTCTACAAAGCGATGAATGGCTTTCGTCCAATCGACGACATTATTGCCTTGTTCGAAGAAGCGGATATTCCTTCGTTAGCGATTGAGCTTAATGTACTAAAAGCCAATGCCGACAGTGATTCTTTGAAGTCGTTCTTTAGCGCCATTATGTCTCTTGAAGGTGACCGCAAAGCGTCTGCGCTTAATGAGCTTTATGCTGCACATGCGCGACCAGCCAAAACGGTCATGGGGCGTGAAGCTCTTCAATACAGCATCGAATTCAAACAGCATTATCCTGGTGATATTGGCTTATTTGCGCCATTAATGCTTAACACGGTTGAGCTGGCGCCCGGTGAAGCGATGTTCCTGTTCGCAGAAACCCCACATGCTTATGTTCAAGGTACGGGTTTAGAGATTATGGCAAACTCAGACAATGTGCTGCGTGCCGGTCTCACTCCCAAATATATCGATGTCCCTGAGCTTATCGACAACACAATCTTTGAGCCGATTAAGCCAGAAGATATCCGCCTTAAGCCTGTATTGAAAGAGGGCAAGATGAGTTATCCGATTCCAGTGGATGACTTTGGCTTTGATATCTTGTCTGCGACTGATGAGAGCAAGTCACAGTATCTACGTAGCGCGGAGATCTTGTTCTGTGTGGAAGGAGAGGCGACCGTCACTTCAGAAGGGCGGTCAGTTTCTCTTAAGCCCGGAGAATCGGTCTTTGTAAGTAGTAATTCAAGTGTTTACCAATATCAAGGGAATGGCATTTTGGCTCGTGCTTTTAACTAGTGCCCCCGTGCTAGCGATCAGCAAAAGAAATGTCAGAGTGCCACTGTAAAGTGGTACTCAATATTGGATTGATGGTTGTTACCTATCTGTCTTTGACAGTCATGATTATTGACCATACCCGCTACTCTGGCGGGTTTTTTCATTATTAGAATGAGCAGATATAAGCTTGTAGAAAAGACAAACCCTGCGATCAGAGCAGGGCTTTTTATTGAATTAGTACTGAGTGACTGGTTAGGCAATGTGCGTCATTTTATTAAGCACAAAGGTTTCAATACAACCTTCAGTCGCAGCCATGTAGTCAGCGATGTGTTGGCTCGCTAAGTGTTTCTCTAGATGAACTTCAGACTCCCAGTTCTCATGAAAAACGAAGTGAGCAGGGTTACTGTTATCTTGGTGCAGATCGTAGTTAATACAGCCGTCTTCAACACGGGTTTTATCGATCAATTTAATCATCTCAGCTTTTACAAGCTCAGTTTTGTCTTCTTTAGAGACGATCGTTGCAATAATAGTCAGTTTGCTCATTTTCAATTCCTTCGCTTTAAACTCGGTAAGTTTAAGTAATATAAGTATAAATTCAGAATGAAGAAAGAGTTCTGAAATCCAATAACTATGGTTCTTACCATCCACAATTCAAACTCGAGAGCATAGGGCCAGAGCCGAGTAGGTTATGCTTATTAAAAAAAGCCCTCATAGCAATATGAGGGCTTTTGAATAAGAATCAAACTGTGTTGTTACTGGGGTGTTAAGCGTACTGTCTTACCTTAAGCGTATTGCTCAACCGTCATTGCCCAATTTTTCTTCTGTTGTTCGAAATTCATTTTGATTTGCTGATAACGAACCTTAAGAACAGAGTGTTCGTACTTCTTCACAACGTCTTCGCGCTTGCTTTCAAGTAGCTGTTTTTTAACTTCGTAATATTCGTTCATGTTTGATACTAGAGCATCAAACTCTTGTTGAAGCTTCTCTGCGATTTGTTGCTTGTCGGCACGATGCATGATTTTTTGCTGGGTGCGTTTAAGTAACATTGACGCTTCAGCTTTCTCAATACGAGCTTGAGGGGTTTTCTTAAGCTTACTTGCCAGTCCCATCAACGAAGCACTCTTAATCAACCATTTTGTTGGATCGTATTGCCACCAGTAGATGCCGTTACGGTAGTCGTTCTCAAAGATGTGGTGGAAGTTGTGGTAGCCTTCGCCGAAAGTGAGTACTGCTAACACACCGTTATCACGCGCTGTGTTTTTGTCAGTAAAAGGTTGGCTACCCCAGATGTGAGCAAGAGAGTTAATAAAGAATGTTGTGTGGTGGTTAAGTACCAAACGAACTGCACCTACGATTAACAACATGCCAATCACGTCACCGTAAATCACGCCTAAAGCGATAGGAACACCGAAATTCATTAGTAATGCTAACAGAACATAGTGCTTGTGCTGCCACATAACAATCTTATCTTTTTTAAGGTCACGGCAGTTTTCGTAGTTTTCGTACATTGAGGTGCTGTAATTACGAATCATCCAGCCAATGTGTGAGTACCAAAATCCACGTTTTGCAGAGTATGGGTCTTTGTCGTTGTTATCGACATGCTTGTGGTGAACACGGTGATCAGAAGACCAGTGTAGCGCGCTGTTCTGCAGGGCAAATGCACCACCTAATGCAAACAGGAATCTTAGGCTTGAATGCGCTTCAAACGCTTTATGTGACCATAAGCGGTGATAACCTGTCGTGATTGAAAGGTTACAGAACGTAAAGCAGATTGCTAGCCATATCCAGTGCTCCATGCCATAGCCAAAAAAGTAGCCATAAACGGGAGCCGCTACAACAGCAAGCAGCATACTAAAAGAGAACACAAAAATATTGAGCCAGATTAATGGCGGCTTTTTTGTAGATTGTTTGTCGGCACTATTCATTAGCAAATTTCCATTGGGCTTACATCTGTGCGCTAGAATATCAGCGTACACGTGTAAGTCAATATTGAAAGTGTAAACGTGTATTAGTATGTTTTGCTTAAATATTGTATAAAGGTAGTGTGAAATGTAGTAGCAAGTCATAAATGGAAGTACTAAGGGCTAATAAATGGAAATTAAGGTAGCTGAATATAAAGATTATGAGCGGATTGCCCAATTACACGCGGATAGCTGGAAGCTATATTACCGTGGCATTCTTGCTGATGATTACCTAGAACATGATGTTTTGGAGGACAGATCTGTTATTTGGCAGACTCGTTTGATTAATCCTCCTTTCAACCAACATGTTTTATTGCTTGAGGAAGGCGGTTTACTGGTTGGTTTTGTCTGCGCGTTCGGTAATCACAACTTTGAGCGTGGTACGTTCATCGATGCGTTACATGTAGATAATAATTATCGTGGACGAGGTGTAGGCAAGCGTCTGTTGTCTGAATTGTCGAAGTGGTTGCAGCAATACTATTCGGACTCAGGGCTTTACCTAGAGGTGATGTCTGAGAACCACCAAGCGATTGCTTTTTATCAGGCGATTGGTGGCAAAGAAGAACTAGAGCAAGTTTGGAACGCACCATGTGGCAGCCAAGTGAATGAAAAAGTGATTTCTTGGAGCTCTCCCGTTGAACTTGAACAGAAAACAGCGAGCGTTGTGTATTCTTAGTCGATTCTTGTTGAATACTGTTTTTTTGCTGAGTAGCAGGTTCTTAACGAAGCTATTTTAAAGCAGAAGAACAAAGACAAAAGCCCCGAGTATTAAGTTGCTCGGGGCTTTTTTGATTGAATTAGTGGTCGTTTTAATGATTCGCAAAGATGCGTGAAATATTGGGCGATTAATCACACCATGTGATCTTATTCCTACCGCCTTTTTTCGAAATGTAGAGTGCTTGGTCAGCGTCGTCGATAAGCTGCTCGACAGAACCAAGGGCTTGAGGGGCATGTTTCACACCGATTGAAATTGTTACTTCTAATCTAAGGCGAGTAGGGGATTCTAAAAGGGCATTAACCAGCGATTCAATTGAAGCCTCGGTTTCTCCTTGGACCAGCACCAAGAACTCTTCACCGCCGTATCGAAAGCAGTTACTGCTAGTCGGTAGTCGTTTTTGAATCTCATCGGCCAGTTCTTTAATCACCATGTCACCCATTTGATGGCCGTAGGTGTCGTTAATCGATTTGAAATGATCAATATCTATCATGAGCGATGTAATGGATCGCTGACGGTCTATGCTCGGTTCTATCACCTGATGAAGATAAAGGCGGTTGTAGCAGCCCGTTAGTGCGTCTTGATAGGAAAGGGCCTCGAACATATTAGATTGCTTGCGAAGCTGAATCGCTTGTTTGCGGAGTTGCTCGGATTGAGCGAAACGTTTGTGTACTTCCAGGTCACGTCTAACACAGGCCGCTGAGATTAGGATGTAAGCCGAGATATAAACGGAAATTGTTTCTATTTCATGCTCTGGCTCCGCTTCATAAAGCAGTGGCGCAAGGCCGATGAGATAAGCCAAAAAGATAAACGACAGCGTAGATATACTGTATCTGGCTGACAATCTTGAAAACGTACCAATGTAGATCATCACTAAAATGATGCCACCTTGGTAATCGAAGTTGTTCAGCTCGATGGCTAGTCGACCGACATAGACCAAGAAAAGTGAGCTAATTACAAGGAAGGCACTTTCTACGAGTTCCAAAACGTTGGGTTTGTTTGTAATACAGTATCTGGCGGCGGCCATCATCAATAAAAAAAGTATGACTCGGAAAATGATAGGCGTAATGCACTCGCTACCAAAGTGGATGTAGTCGGTGACGATAAAAGCACAGAATATTGAGATAGGGATGTAGATGAAATTTATGTACGGCAAATAAATTTCATTATCGAAATAGGTTTTAAATCTTTGATTCTTGAACCCAGAATAAGAGCGCATTGAGAAATTAGCCGAGATTGATACACAATAATTTGCGTAGTATGTCACAGTCTTTGGGATTGTAAACGACCATTTCTATAGATTTGTCAGTATGTTAGCTAGATCAACAAACGGTAGCGGGCAATATTCACGCTCTATTATCGATAGAGCGTGAATATCTAGAGGCTGGTGTAAGAGTGGTAAACAGAAATTAAAGCAGATTATAAAAACTAATCGCGATTAACGCTTGTTCTTCAGGTAACGCTTACGACGCTCTTCTTTTTTCTTAATCTGTTGTTCCGCTTTCAGCGCAGCCGCTTCTTCAACTTCGATCAGCTCTTGTGTGATCATTTCTGGCAACTCAAGCGTTACCTTACCTAAAGTGCCATTACGCAATTCGTGAAGCAGGATTTCTGAACATTTGTGAATGTCGATATGACCACCGGCACGAAGTGCACCACGCTTACGGCCAATCGCTTCCATCAGTTCGATGTCAGACTCAGGCAGCTCATCAATTTGGTAGCGCTCTTGCAAAAGGTTAGGGTACTGTTTTGCTAGGTACTCTACTGTGTAAAATGCCACTTCATCGTATTCCATTGCTGTATCTTTTACAGCACCTGTTGCAGCCAAGCGGAAGCCACTGTGTGGGTTTTCTACTTTAGGCCAAAGGATTCCTGGAGTATCTGAAAGGATCACGCCATTTTGCAGATTGATACGTTGTTGGCGACGAGTTACCGCAGGTTGGTTACCAGTAACCGCAATCGTACGTCCAGCCAAGCAGTTGATGATGGTCGATTTACCCACGTTCGGGATGCCCATGATCATTGTACGAATGTTTTTGCCCATCTGTTCACGGTGCGGTGCCAGTTTACGTACCAGCTCCATAACGTGGTTAACTTCTTCTTTTACGCTAGTCGTAATCGCAATCGCTTTAACGCCTTGCTCCTTCTCGAAGTGCTCAATCCAACGTTGAGTCAGTTCAGGATCTGCAAGGTCACGCTTGTTCAGCACTTTTACACAAGGCTTATCGCCGCGCAGTGAAGAGATCATTGGGTTTTCACTACTGAACGGGATACGAGCGTCCAGTACTTCGATGATCACATCAACTTGTGGGATAACTTCTTCGATTTCTTTGCGGGCTTTATGCATGTGACCCGGAAACCATTGAATAGACATAGAGATAAACCTTGATAAATATATTTGCTGCACATTGTAAGGGTTGGATGATACGTGTAAAGGTATATCTATCCCGACCTTCAATGAGCTCAGTGAGTTTGCTTGAAGTATAGGCGACTTGGTGATGTTTATTTAGCTGATGATTGACCTATTGAAGGTGGGAGCCGCTAATCTTGTAAAGCGTAAAAAGCCGCTATGTCTTTCAAATCTTGATCGTTAAGCTTACTTAGTTGCGCTCGCATCATATCCGCGTAATCGCCCTGCCTATCTCCGGTTTGATACGCTTTCATTGTATTAAAGAGATAGGTTGGATCTTGGCCAGAAAGCTTAGGATAGGAGTTATTAGTCGATTGACTGGTAGGGTTATGACAAAAAACGCAGCTTGGTGATTTAACTTTACCTAGTTCAGCGTCGCCAAAATCAGAGGCATGAAGGTTAGAGGAAAGAGCTAGCAATATTAGAGCGAAGGTTGGGTAATGCACGTTTTTACTCCGGTAAAAACATGATTATAAAGCTTCCCCTAAGAGGAAGCTCAAGTCTTATTTGTTCTGGGTGAACATTTAGTATGGCTTAAAGCGCATTTTCCAACTTAGTTAGGAAAGTAGCGATGTCTTCTGAACTGATATCTCTATGAGTAACAAATCGAACAGGGTTCCCTGGTGACATCGTAATGCCTTGTTCGCCCAGTTCGCGTGCGATTCGGTTGATATCCACAGACTCATCTAACTTAGCAAATACAATGTTAGTTTGAATGAAATCAGGGTTAACAGAAAAACCTTCTAGTTTGCTTAAACCAATCGCTAGATTTTTTGCGTTCTCGTGGTCAGCTTTAAGTTGAGTAACGTTCTCTGTTAAAGCCATTTTTCCCGCTGCGGCAAGAATACCTGCTTGGCGCATACCGCCACCGACCATTTTACGTAGTCGACGTGCTTTTGCGATGTATTCTTTGTTGCCAAGAAGTAATGAACCGATAGGAGCGCCTAAACCTTTCGATAAGCAAATCGTCATAGAATCGAAATGTTGTGCGATCTCTTTGATGTGTACATCTAATGCGACTGCTGCGTTATAGACGCGCGCGCCATCTAGGTGCATTTGAAGTCTGTGTTGGTTTACGAACTCACGTGCTTCCGCTAGATAAGACATTGGCAGGACTTTACCATTGATCGTGTTTTCTAAACTAAGAAGCTTGGTACGAGCAAAGTGGCTGTCGTCGGGCTTAATCGCAGCGGCAAGCTTTTTAAAGTCTAAAGTACCGTCTGGGTTATTCTCGATTGGTTGAGGTTGGATAGAACCAAGGACCGCAGCGCCGCCAGCTTCGTATTTGTAGTTGTGCGCCTGCTGGCCACACAGATATTCATCACCACGCTCACAATGCGCCATTAAGCCAAGAAGGTTGGCTTGTGTACCTGAAGAGGTAAACATTGCCGCTTCAAAGCCTGTCTCATTTGCTGCCCACTGTTCTAGTTCGTTGACGGTTGGGTCATCGCCATAAACATCATCGCCCACTTCTGCGTTTGCCATTGCGTCACGCATAGCTTGCGAAGGTTTAGTTACGGTATCAGAACGAAAGTCCATGTTTCTCTCCTAGAGTACTTTAGGTAGCCATATAATTGGCTATAGATGGCCACATAGTTGGGCTTTACTTAAACAAGCGATAGTTTTGGTATCAGTGATTTGATCGTGTCGTATTTTACCGTGCAGTTCTTCTAAACTCAGTTCGATCACTTCTATTACTTCATCGTCATCGCATTCAAAGCGGGTAGTGAGGCTTAAGTCTTTTGCGACAAACAGATGTTGTATCTCATCACAGAAGCCAGCCAAAGGGGTGACTTGCCCCAAGCTTTGAAAAGAAGTTGCACTGTAACCTGTTTCTTCTTCCAGTTCGCGTTGGGCACATTGAAGAGGTGTCTCATCTATTTCCATCGTGCCTGCGGGTAGTTCCAAAAGCCATTTCTTTAGAGAAGGGCGGAACTGGTTAATGAGGATGATTTTTCCAGACGAAGTGATAGGAAGAATAACTGCCGCGCCAGGGTGATTGATTGTTGTATGTTTTACCACGACGTTCGTAGGGAGCGTCACGTTCTCTTCTATGAGAGAAATACTTTTCCATTTATGGATAACTTTACTCATGCAGTCTGGCCACATTCCTTGCCAATTTTTCGTATAACGGAAGACGTGCACCACCATAACGTCTATGGTGTCGAAAATAAAAGAAAAATTAGGGTTAGCAATAGATTTAGTTTCACGCCGTTCGTGATGTTACTCTCATAATTGGAATCTATGATTGCGCCAAAATTACCGACGTAACCATCTGATATAAATGCAACTCAATAATAAAATACACTTGTAACAAAGCACTAACAAATGTATAAAAACATATCTACACTCTCAATTGTTCAAAGATTTTCGGAGTAACGCATGAACCCTTCTATTTCTTCACATGCTGACAAGGCGCTACTCTCTGAAAGAATCAATAAATTAGCGCATGCTCTGTCTGATGGTGTCTACGAAAGAGAAGACACCATTAAGCTTTGTTTACTGGCTGCTTTGGCTGGTGAAAGCGTGTTTCTATTAGGCCCTCCGGGCATCGCAAAAAGCCTTATCGCGAAACGTCTCATTCAGGCTTTTGATAACAGCAGCTATTTCGAATATTTGATGACTCGTTTCTCTACTCCCGAGGAAGTGTTCGGCCCACTAAGTATCCAAGAATTAAAAGACAACGGTCGTTACGTAAGACTAACCGAAGGCTACCTACCAACTGCACAAGTCGTCTTCCTCGATGAGATCTGGAAAGCCGGCCCTGCAATCCTAAACACGCTACTTACTGTCGTTAACGAAAAGACTTTCAAAAACGGCAGTGATATTGAACGTGTACCGATGCGTCTACTAGTATCGGCATCCAACGAACTTCCAGATGAAGACAGCGGCTTGGAAGCACTTTATGACCGTATGTTGGTACGCGTGTTCGTGAACCGTATTCAAAACAAACAAAACTTCAAATCGATGCTGACGACGGGTACTTCTCAAGAAGCGGTAATTCCAAAAGGTTTGGCGATTACGGACATTGAATACCATCAATGGCAGAAAGAGCTCGATAAGCTGGAACTGACAGACAATTCGTTTGATAAGTTGTTTGAACTAAAAACCATGCTTGAAGAGATGGTTAAGAAGCAAGGCTCTGCTTCAGAGTCAGAATTGTATGTATCAGACAGACGCTGGAAGAAGGCCGTTAAACTATTGAAAGCGAGTGCGTTCTTCAGTGGTCGCGATAGCGTGAACCCGCTGGATATTATGCTTCTGCAAGATTGTTTGTGGCATAGCCCAGAATCACGTGATGTGGTTCGTAGCGTGGTGAAAGACTTTGCATTGAACCGAGCGTTTGATCAACAAGAGTCGAAAGCTCAAATTGAAATGTCTCGTGAAGAGTTAGAAGAGATTCAAGACGATGTTGAATCAACGTTGTCGGTGTCACTTTCTATGGAGTCAACCAGTGGCTTGTTGCGTAAAGATGTTTACCAGAATGACATCAAGAACGCGAAAATGTACAGCGTGGGCAGTGCTTACAATCTAGTGAAACTGGTTATGCTGCAAAGCAACATGTCGGTTTCTGAATCTGAGAAAGGCGATAGCCGTTGGGTATACGTAGCCAAAGACGATTTTGATCGTGTTCTTAAAGAAGGTCACGGTGATATTTACGGTTACGTAAACGAAAATAAAAACCTATGCCGTTTAAAACTCGACTTGGATGCATCAAACCAATTAGTGATTAAAGACATCGCCAATCGCTCTGTATTGGTGAGTGTGGTTACTACTGACGGTTTAGACCAAGAACTGTACAACAAGTGGTTGAGTGGCGCTGAGAAAGCCTTAGAACAGTTAACTGAAGCTGAATTCAAGTTAAAACGCGTTCGTACTGAATTCCATGATGCATTACCTCATAACTATATTGACCCTGATTTACCAAAAGCGATGGAAGCAAGTTTGCAATCGGTAACGCAAGATCTTGAAACTACGAAAGTGAAGAGTGCCAAGATCGCTCAGCGTATTAAGTTTATGAGCCAGTACTTCGAGTAAGAGGAGAGCATATGTTAGGAGCAGACGGCTTAAACCTCGCTTTGATGGTAGCTGATTCCGGAATCATTGATACCGCGATGAATGATCTCATCGCTCGTTCTCAAGTCATGATGGCTGCAGAGAACAAAGGTGTGAAAACATCAGTGAAAAACCACTTAGTCAAATGGCGCGGTAAAGTAAAAAAACGCGTCACCAAGGTGTGTGAAACTGATCGATTCCAAGAGGAAATCGCCCTTTATCAAGAAGTGATTTACTGGGATGAACCTCAGTTCTTTGATGAGATAGACAGTGTTATCAAAAAGCTCGAGTGGCACTCAGCGTTTTATCTACAAGCTCGACGCCTTATGGAGAACAACAAGGGTGTTTATAACGCGATGTTTCCACACTACTTTTGCGACCAATGGTACCAATCACTTTCTGATGCGATTAAACAAGCTCAAGTAACTGAACTTGAAACAAGCAAAGAAAAAGTCTTAGCCGATCTTTATCAGCGCATGGAAACCATGAAAAACATGGATAAAGTGACTGAGTCGGGTGATGAAGGCAGTGTAGGGCGCTTGTGGGACATGGCTTCTGCCAAATTAAGCAAAACAGACCTTACCATCATGAAACGTCATGCTGAGTTCTTGAATAAGCACAAGGGCTTGCAAGAGATCGCTGAAAAGCTAGGCCGTATGGCTGGTGAGGAAGATGATCCTTCGCTACACAAAGCCCCTGTAGAAGAATTGCAGGTGGTTGAAGAGAAAAGCGATGAAGCGGTCGATGATATTGTCGGGATTCATGAAAGTGATGACCTTAACAAGATGCTGCCAAACGAAACCATGTTCTTAGCTTATCCTGAACTTGAGGTTATCTTTTACAAGCACTTGGCCGACAAGCGTTTACTGAGCTATCGCTCGCAAGGTAAATCACGCACGTTACGCAAAGTGAAGGCGCAAAAACCAGATAGCAAGAACATCGATATTGAAAAGGGCCCGTTTATAGTCTGTGTGGACGCTTCGGGTTCTATGAGTGGTTTCCCTGAGCAGTCTGCTAAAGCAATGGCTTATGCCTTAATGCAAATTGCTCTTGCAGAAGAGAGAGACTGTTATGTGATTCTTTTTTCTTCTGAGCAGATTACCTATGAGTTAACAAGGCAAGATGGCCTACGTGAAGCGAGCGACTTCTTAAGTTACTCATTCCACGGCGGTACGGATTTGGAACCTGTTCTCATGAAGTCGATTGACCTAATGACTGGTGATAAATACAAGAATGCCGATTTAATCGTACTTTCTGACTTTATTGCGCCGAAACAATCAGACGAAATGATTGCTCAGGTTGAAAAGTTGAAAGAACACAAAAACCGTTTCCATGCGGTTAGTCTTTCTAAGTATGGCAACCCTCAACTTATGACTATGTTTGACCACTGCTGGGCGTATCATCCGAGTCTTGTCGGTCGTTTTATGAAGAAGTGGTAGCGCTAGAACATCTTGTTTAACTCGATTTTGCTGTGTGTTTTTTGATTAAAGAGATCGAACATGCAGCAATTTGATTTAAATGTCAGCAAACGGAATTTAAATTCACTTTTTTGTTTGACTATCTCCCCTCAATCCGTAAAGTAGGCACCCGAACACAGCGGTGCGGCTTACTTAAGTCCCTAAAGTGTTGAATTAAAAAGGCGCCTTGGCAGAGTGGCTATGCAGCGGATTGCAAATCCGTGGACCTCGGT
>NZ_JBFSUL010000063.1:0-28754 GCF_041467395.1 Vibrio sp. 10N.247.310.98
ACTACTTCTTCTTGAAGATAAAAGCGGCTTTCCCCGGAAAGCCGCGATGAACCTAAAATAAT
Organism: Vibrio sp. 10N.247.310.98; assembly: GCF_041467395.1. Taxonomy (NCBI): domain Bacteria; kingdom Pseudomonadati; phylum Pseudomonadota; class Gammaproteobacteria; order Vibrionales; family Vibrionaceae; genus Vibrio; species Vibrio sp. 10N.247.310.98. Next base: position 63 of record NZ_JBFSUL010000063.1, read on the forward strand.
CGGAACAACTAGCCAGCTTAGAAGAACGATAAACCTGATGTTCTATCGCTATTAACTATTAGAAGATCTATCGATCATTATCAGCATCGAACAATATCGTATAAGTAGAGTGACTGATCGCCCCCCTTCCCCTGAATGTTAAACGATGCAATAGAGTTGCTATATTTGATGGATCAAGGCCTTCAAACTAGAGTTTAGGCTGACCAAAAGATCAGGCAATATCCTCGTATTCGATCCCTCTGCCGCTAAACCCCACTATGCTACTCATTATAAAGTCACTGAGCACTCCAGCCAAGAATGCCATAAAGGTTGCCCTAGCATTTTGTTTAGCTATCTACCTTGCGTTGTATTTTAACCTTGAGAAGCCTTACTGGGCGGCTATCGTGGTCAATATATTGGCCATCACTGATACTATTACTGCTGGCAAGAAAAAAGGCATTCTCAGATTGTTGGGGACGCTTTGTGGCGCGTTTGTCGGGCTTTGGTTAATCGCTGTTTTTGGGCAAGATCGATATTATTTTTTAGCAAACATCGCACTGTTACTCGCAATTTGTATATACATGGGTTCCGATCCGGTCATCGGCTATGCTTACATTACGGCATTTATTGTCTGCATCCTGCTGGCGATATCTGGCAGCTTTGATGGTGTAGCTACATTTAATATTGCGGTACTAAGGCTGCAAGAAACCCTGCTTGGCTTCGTGGTCTATACGACCATCTATAGCGTGGTTTGGCCTGAGGATGATGACACACGCTTTAACAACGAAGTCAGTGTTGTTTTAGAGGCGATGTCTCCCCTCATTCATTCACTCGCTTACAATGACTCAGCGCAGTGTTTCCAGTTACACACGAGCTGCGAGTTAAATATTGAAAGCCCGACCTTCAAAGCGCTGAACGATCTGATGCGCCTGCCCGATTTGCATGGCCGTATGCCTGCCAGAAAGCAGTGGAAGCATCAACAGCAAACTCAAGCAATCTGGGTTGCCAAACAGTTACTGCAAAACGCCCATGATCAAGGGGTTGATCACAATGATTTTTCGATACTTAACCAGGCTATGGCTTTTATTGAAGCATCATCGGTTAATGTCGATTACAAGCCCCCTTTTCCAGAGACAGTCAAACAATTCTACCAGGGTAACTTTAAGAAAAAGCGCTTATTTGCCCGATTACTTGACAACAGCCAGCAACGATTAAGCAATACGTTAGTCGGCACAATGAGCTTCATCTCAGCAATTCTAGTCTGGATATATCTACCAATATCATCGGGAAGTCTGTTCATCATTAACAGTGCCATTTGCGCCTTGATATTAAGCAACATGCCTAGGCAAATGATAAAGCACTGGACCATTGGCTACTTAGCCTTTGGGTCACTGTTCCTCATTCAGTATGTTCTGCTGTTACCTTCGATGACCGAAGTATGGCAATTAATGGCATTTTACTTTGTTAATGTCTTTACGGTGTATCGCCTGTTCGCTGGTAATCAGTGGATGGTCTATCGAGTTCTCGGGGGCAACCTATTAGTAATGATTACCATGAGCGCAACGCAACTTGTGCCTGTTTATGACGTCACTACCCCTTTGAACCTACTCATTTATATAATGGTTGCACTGGCTTTCATCCGCTTTTACACCCGCTTAATACACCGTAAAAGTTAACCACTATAACCTCACACAAAGACCACTAAGGCATAAAGTAATGAAAATGAGTAAATGCTCTGCGCTTGTCGTTATCGACCTGCAACAAGGTATCGTTGATCAATTACCGGAAACCGTGTCCCGACCGATCATAGAGAATAGCCTTGCTCTCTGCGATGCATTTGATGATGCTGATTTACCCGTAATTATTGTTAATGTAGCCGGTCGTCCACAAGGCCGAACGGAACTGCAAAATAAAGCGGCTCAGCCTGACGCATCAAAGATCGTATGGGGAGAGGTCATCGAAAGCCTGCGCCTAAACCCTAATTATCGCTATCTAACCAAATATTCCTGGGGTGCATTTACCAACACAGATTTGCAGAAGCAGCTTTGTGAGCAAGGTATTACGGATATTTATCTGACCGGGGTAGCAACAAGTATTGGGGTCGAATCAACGGCTAGACAAGCATTTGAACTGGGTTATAACGTGGTGATTGTCGAAGATGCGATTGCAGATATGAACCCGATGAACCACCAGCACAGCTGCCAAAATATATTCCCAAAACTCAGTGTTTTAGCAAAAGCTCAAGACTTGCTATAACTGTCTCGTCCTAAAATACGTTGACCGTATTTTCATTAAACAATAAAAAGCCGACAGCGAATTAAGCTGTCGGCTGATGATCGTTCTATCTCAAGTACATTCTATCTCAAACAAGAGAAATAGGATTAAGCGTTAGCTTCACGCTCAGCGATGAACTCAAGAGCCATCTTGATACGAGCGATTACGCGCTCTTTACCAACAAGCTCCATCACAGCATCAACAGAAGGAGACTGACCACCGCCTGTTACTGCTACACGAAGTGGCATACCGATTTTACCCATGCCGATCTCTAGCTCTTCACATACAGCTGCAATTACACCATCTTTGATGTTTGCAGTAGTGAAATCTTCAAGTGCTTCAACCTTAGCAAGAGCAAGCTCTAGTGGGCCTTTAGCAACACCACGTAGGTGCTTCTTCGCTGCACCAGCTTCAAACTCAGAGAAATCTTCGTAGAAGTAACGAGATTGCTCAGCAAGTTCGATAAGCGTGTTACAACGCTCGCCAACTAGCTTGATCACTTCAGTGATAGCTGGGCCATTTGTTGTATCGATCTTCTGTGCGTCTAGGTGCCATTGCAGGTATTTAGCAACGTACTCAGGCTCAGAAGTCTTGATGTAGTGGTTGTTCAACCAAAGTAGCTTATCAGTGTTGAATGCAGAAGCAGACTTGCTGATAGCCTTCAGGCTGAAGAATTCAATCATCTCTTCTTGAGAGAAGATCTCTTGGTCACCGTGAGACCAGCCTAAACGAACTAGGTAGTTGTTTAGTGCATTTGGTAGGTAACCTTCGTCGCGGTATTGCATTACAGAAACAGCACCGTGACGCTTAGAAAGTTTCGCACCGTCATCACCAAGAATCATTGCACAGTGAGCGAACGTTGGAACTGGCGCGCCTAGTGCTTCATAGATGTTGATTTGACGAGGTGTGTTGTTGATGTGGTCTTCACCACGAACAACGTGTGTAATACCCATATCCCAGTCATCCACTACAACTACGAAGTTGTATGTTGGTGCACCGTCTGTACGACGAATGATTAGGTCATCAAGTTGGCTGTTCGCGATTTCAATGCGACCACGGATTTGGTCATCAAATACTACGCTGCCTTCTTTAGGGTTACGGAAACGGATAACGCATGCATCACCTTCTTTTGCTGCTTCGTTTGCTGCAACAATTTTAGGGTGGTTAGCATCGTAACGAGCCATCTCTTTGTTTTCTTCTTGCTCTGCACGAATTTCATCAAGCAGTTCTTTAGACGCGTAGCATTTGAATGCTTTGTCTTCAGCAAGTAGCTTATCAACCATTTCGTTGTAACGGTCAAAACGCTTAGATTGGTAGTAAGGACCTTCATCCCATTCCATACCCATCCATTGCATGCCTTCTAGAATTGCATCAACCGCTTCTTGAGAGTTACGCTCAAGGTCTGTGTCTTCGATACGTAGAACGAATTCACCGCCTTGGTTTTTAGCGAATAGCCAAGAGTAAAGTGCAGTACGTGCACCACCAACGTGAAGATAGCCAGTTGGGCTAGGAGCAAAACGAGTTTTAACCGTCATTTAAATACCTTGATTATGTAGGTGATTCTTTTAGTGCTCGCCATTACAAAGCCTGTAACAGAAAAATATCACTAAATTTTGGGCGCTATTTTATCACCACCGCTTAAATCTACAATCAGTAGTGAATGATTAATGCGCTGTTGTTGTACGAAAGCCGTTATTGAAAGGCCAATTACGCCCTTAAAGTCGTAAATAGATAGTCTTAGCAAGTAGATTATAGCCGCACATTCTTAATTTCCCTCTTCCATTCCAAACTGAAACCACCAGCTAGCACTCCACCAAGATCAAATTCTTGAATTTATGTTTGACCTTACCCTTACGGGAAGGTTTATGTTAGGCGTAGATGAGAATTGGAGTATCGATATGAACTACTACACAACGGCGCTCAACGGCCTAAATTGCATGGGTTGCGCGAAGAAAGTTCGCACACTGTTTAGCGATCTCGACAGCACGATGATTAATGACATATCGCCGACCTACATCGATATTTCGACTCCATTTAGTTACATTCAGCTCAACGAACAGTTAGCAACGCTTGGCTATTCTATGGGTAATCAGCTGCACCTTTCGCTATCCGGTCTGAGTTGCGGCAAGTGTGTGAGCAAACTGACTAAAGCGCTTGAACAAACTGAGCAAGCCTTAAACCTAGAAGTCAGCAAACAGGAATTATCACTGGTTACTCTGCTTTCTGAGTCTGAGGTGATTAAGCTGGTCGAAAGCCTGGGTTACCACGCAGCTCCCTACTCAGAAACGAATGACCTTTCATCGAGTTCAGATTTAGAAGACGAACAAGCAGATAAAAAGAGTGAAGATAAAACCGCAGCTAGCCAATATACCTATCACCTTGTTCTTGAGGGGATGACTTGTGCGAGTTGTGTCTCTTCGGTAGAGAAAGCACTGAAAAAGAATGAGTTCGTCGACCAAGCTCAGATCAATCTCGCAGAACAGACAGCCTTGGTTTTCACCTCTAAAACACGAGACGTCATCGAAAGCGCGCTAATAGAATCCGTAAAAACCGCAGGTTATGGCGCCGAGTTTGTTGATGATGCGGCAACACAACAACAAAAACAGCAAGAGCAACAACTTCGCACTCAACAGGCCTTCCTAAAAAATTCAGTGAGTGCGCTACTGCTTGGGGCACCGCTAATGGCATGGGGCGTGTTCGGCGGCAGCATGACCATTGCCACATTTAACGATCAACTGGCTTGGGGCTTGGTTGGTGTCGTTTGTTTGATACTGCTTGCTACCTCAGGTCGTAGCTTCTTCACGAATGCTTGGCAGTCTCTCATGTATAAGCGCGCGACCATGGATACCTTAGTCGCTCTAGGTACAGGCGCAGCATGGTTCTATTCAATGTTGGTTGTGCTGATTCCATCATGGTTTCCAGAACCATCTCGCCATGTCTACTTTGAAGCAAGCGCAATGATCGTTGGCTTAATTTCTTTGGGTCATTACATCGAAGCCAAAGCCAAAGCACGTACTACAAAATCGCTGCAAGCACTGATTAATTTACAGCCTCAAAAAGCGGTAGTTATCGTCGATGGCAAAGAACAAACCATCGCAGTAGAAGCCATTCAGGTCGGTATGCAGGTACGAGTAAAACCCGGAGAAAAAGTGCCAGTTGATGGTGTCGTAGTCTCAGGTGAATCTTATATCGATGAGTCGATGCTGACCGGTGAACCACTTCCCAACGTTAAATCGGCTAATGACGGCGTTTCTGCAGGCACCATTAATGGTGATGGCAGCCTAATCATTGAAGCGACCGGGATTGGCTCAAGCACTATGCTGGCTCGAATCATTCAAATGGTACGCCAAGCGCAAAGCAGCAAACCAGCGATTGCCAAACTTGCCGACTCTATCTCAGCTATTTTCGTCCCAGTTGTCGTCGCGATCGCAGCAATTGCATCCCTAGTTTGGTTCTTTGTTGGTCCGCAACCAAGTGCAAGTTACATGCTTGTCGTATCGACGACTGTGCTGATCATCGCTTGTCCGTGTGCCTTAGGCCTAGCGACTCCACTTTCGATTACTGTCGGTGTAGGTAAAGCTGCTGAGTTTGGTGTTCTAATCAAAGACGCCGATGTATTGCAGTCAGCCAGTAAGATCGATGCTGTTGTGTTTGATAAAACAGGCACATTGACCCAAGGAAAACCAAGCGTTCAACAGGCCTTTTATCACAACCTATCAGAACAAGAACTGCTAGCTTACGCCTATTCGGTTGAGGTAGGTTCAGAACACCCGCTTGCCAAAGCCGTTTGCCAATATGCCGAGAACTTAGAAGTTTCAGCACTCCCACACAGAGACTTTGAAAACCGCCGCGGCCTTGGCGTACAAGCCCACATTAACGGCAAACACGTTCAAGTCGGCTCGCTGAAATACCTAACACAATTAGACGTCAATACAGAAATTGGCGCTGACTTTATTGAGCTTTGCCGTACACAAGCATGGACCCCCATCTTCGTAGTCATCGACCAAAAACTGGAAGGCATATTAGGCATTTCGGACGCGTTAAAAATAGATAGCAAACAGGCAATAGCTCAACTAAAATCCGCCGGAATTCACACTGTGCTACTCACTGGCGACAACGACTCGGTTGCTCAAGCGATTGGCAAAAGCGTCGGTATCGATGAGGTTATCTCTGAAGTACTTCCAGAGCAGAAAGCGCGACATATTGTTCAGCTTCAACAACAATATAAGAGTGTGGCTATGGTTGGAGATGGCATTAACGATGCACCAGCGCTTGCTCAGGCCGACATAGGTATCGCAATGGGCAGTGGCAGTGATGTTGCGATTGAAAGTGCACAAATGACACTCCTCAACTCGTCGCCACTGTCTGTAAGTAACGCGATAGAACTGTCCCAAGCGACCGTAATAAATATGAAGCAAAACCTGTTTGGTGCCTTCATCTATAACTCGCTTGGTATTCCTATCGCAGCCGGTGTGCTCTACCCATTTTTCGGATTTCTGCTTAGTCCTGTAGTTGCAGGCGCTGCGATGGCGATGTCGTCAATTACGGTAGTAAGCAATGCCAACAGATTAAGACTGTTCAAACCCACACATTCTAATATCAACAAAAACCATATTCATGAGGTTAACCATGATTCGTAAAATTATGACTCTTACAGCACTCGCTGCAATTTCAGGACAAGCTCTCGCGACTGATGTTCTAAACCATAAGTCTCCATACTGTGGCTGCTGCACAGAATGGACAGAACATATGCGAGATGCTGGGTTCGATGTTACAGAGAAGCTCCACGATGATATGAATCCAATCAAGCAGAAGTTAGGGGTAACGCAAAAACTAGCCTCTTGCCACACTGCAGAGATCGACGGTTACGTATTTGAAGGGCACATTCCAGCAGAGGACGTTAAAGCCTTTTTAGAAAACCCACCACGCAATGCGATTGGCTTAGCGGTTCCAGGTATGCCAATGGGCTCACCGGGCATGGAATATGGCGATAAGAAAGACGAGTATTCTGTGTATGCGTTTAATGAAGAAGGTCAGGTGTTTGAGTACCGTCATTACAACGGAAAATAAAGCTTAACTAGACCAACGCAAAGCAATAAAAAGAAGTCATAAAAATAGAGCCTAGCATGAGTAAACCCAAGACTGTGGTTTACTTGCTAGGCTCTTTGCTTTTGGACAGTAAAGCAAATCTTGTCGCGGTACCAACCGGGCTGTTAGTACCGCTATGTTCCCCTCGCTAATTAGCTAGCAAGCTATTTAGCAAAGAAGTTCACTCAGCTTAAGCAGCTAAGCGAATCAGCTTAGAAGCCGTAAGAAGCACCGAATACGAATGCGTTGTTAGCATTATCAGCTTGGTTACGGTACTCAAAGTAAGGTTGAACACCTTGACGAGTCCATGTAGCACGAAGCTCGTGGTCCATTGTGTTGTCAGCATCGCTGATTACGTATACGTTGTTGTAGCTAAGCGCTAGTTCAGCATTTACTGCATAGCCGATACGGTTATCAAAACGAGTTTGGTCGTCAGCTTTGCTGTCTTCCATTGCGTGGTAACGAGTACGGTTGCTGATAGAGATACCGTTGTCGAAGTTATAACCGATCTTAACTAATGGACGATACTGAACCGTTTCGCCGTTGTTTAGTAGGTGGTGGTAACCAGCAGCAACCCATAGGTTGTCGTTGATGTTGTACATCTGCTCAACACCAAGAGTGATGTATGGAGAGTTACCTAGACCGCTGTCTTGGATTGCGTCATTGTCGTACTTACCAAGAGAGATACCATCGAACTCTGTTAGTAGTGTTGTGCCTGAATCAAACGTGTGGCCCGCTTCTAGAGTTGACGTCGCGTTTGGTTGGAAATCAGAGTGAAATTGAACGTTACCTGTAACGTAAGAAGAACCAGCAAAAGCACTAGAAGCGAAAGCAAGAGAAAGAGCACTTAGAGCGATAATTTTTTTCATAGTAAACTGCCTTAGTTTGATTTTTTCAGCGGCATATCTTCGGTACATCATTCACCTTCACCGCTTGAGTAGTTGGTAGCCTCCCTGGCATGAAATCTATGTTGCTCGAATTAATTCGCGTTTAAAAATAAAAGGGACAGCAGAGTGATCCCTCTCACTATCAAAAAAAGACAAGTTATTTAAAACTTTAAAATCAACAACTTAAAAACATAAAAATTGATAAAAAACTTAAGATGGAAAAATATACAGATCGGGATCACGTTATTTCACGAAGAAAAATTAGATCTAGATAGTTGAATCACATCTGATTTAGAGTTTTTTACAGGGGGCTTATTTTTTGAAGAGAATAATGAGAAGCGCGTCACTTTTGGGATTAAAGTCACCTTATGTGCATTGTTGATGATATGACCAAAGGCGATTTCTATATGTTTCAGTTTTGGATATGCACCTAATTCGCAGTAAACAAAAAGAGTTCCCGTTTTATCTTGAATAAGATAAAGGTCAGGAGCTCTTCTACTAATAGTGCTTATCGATTATTTAACTGAGGTCACTCGACTTACTTTCTCACCACTTTCTGAAATAGAGCGGATGTAAGTCTCACCAGAAACTGATGGACGTTGTTGCTCATCGTATGTTAGCCAGTTTTCGCCATCAGCAGAGTATTGCAGCTCTACACCTGGGAATTGAACGTTCATCGCTAGCTTACCGTCAACAACCTTCGCACCTGGAACTGGTAGTCGGTAATCAATACCCGCTTTTTCTAGCTTAGCTAGCTCACGTTGACCAAGAATATTCGCGAAGCGATTAAAGTCGCTGTTCAACGCTTGCTTATTCACTAAGTTAGTTTCTTGAGAGTATTCAACACCAACCTTGTAGTCGTTTTCCCAATCTGCTCGGTGCCATGCGCGCTCTGCTGCTGCCAATACGCGAGGGAACACCATGTATTCATATTGCTCGTCAGTACGTACTGTTTCTGACCAAAGTTGAGCTGACAGACCGTAGAAAGGTTTCGCTTCAACCTCACCTTTACCAGTAAAACCATTGCCATCACGGTCTAATGATGTTTCTGCGTTTTGTGGCATGTTTTCTGGTGCGAAGCCAAACATCTTACGAGTATCGGTTGCACGTGTTGCCCAGTAGTAACCACGCTCAGCTGCATCAACTTCGTATGGCATATCCATGTATACGTAGTCTGGGTTAGAGACAATCACGTCATACCCTTTTGCTGACCAATCGTATACTGATGAAGTTCCGCCCCAGTAAAGAACGTCCCAGAAGTTCACGCGTGTACTTTCGGTCGCAAATGCTTCCTCGCCTTCGCTGTATTTCAGACCATCTTGCCATGCTTGGAAGTGGGGAATACCCTTCTCAGCAACAATCTTAGAAACCTGTTCTGCGAAGTGGCTTGGTAGATGACCGAAATCGCTTACAGTACCATCAGCGATCAATGACTGACATTGTGGTGATTGTTGGAACGGCTTATCTTGCTTAGACAAATCGATGTTGCCTTTCCAAGCCACTTTATCTTCTGCATTAATATCTTGTAAGCCTGCGCCTAACTTGATGTTTTTCGCTTCATCGCCGCCGAAGTGCCAAGTCGTTAGCGGTACGCCCGCTTCTTGGTGCATTGCCGCCACTTCAGAGATTACTTTATCGACGAAGTGAGTTGATGACTCCATACATGGGTTAATGAAGCTTTGCTTATCGTAGAACTGAACCGTGGTTACATTCGATGTATCTTGCGGATCCATCAAGCGGTATTCGTTCGCTTCTGCTTCTTTGCCTTCCGCCATGAGACGAGTGTAACGCGCTTCCATTGATACCACAGCTGAACGAGCGTGTGCTGGCATATCAATTTCAGGGATAACTTCGATGCTGCGCGCTTTAGCGTAGCTTAGGATCTCGACGTAATCCGCTTTACTAAAGAAACCAGAGCCAAAGTTGTCTGTTGTTGGACCAGAACCTAGCTGAGGCAGTAAGCAGCTTTGTTCATCCAAATCAAAACAACGATTAGACCCTACATCCGTTAGCTCTGGTAAACCTGGAATTTCTAAACGCCAACCTTCATCATCCGTTAGGTGAAGGTGCAGTTTATTCATCTTGTATGCCGCCATTTGATCTAGCGTTGCTAGGATGGCATCTTTTGAGTGGAAGTTTCGAGCAACGTCCACCATCACACCACGATAATCAAAGCGCGGCGCATCTTTAATTGACAGTTGTGGTAATGATTCAGCGTTCTGACTATCTATTAGGCCAAAAATAGACTGAACTGCGTAGAAAGCACCCGTTTTATCAAACGCTTTAATTGCAATCCCCTCTTCCGAGATGCTTAGTTCATAAGCGCCAGATTTCGCTAAATCACCCGTAAACTGAGTAGGAACAACAGCGACACTCACAGGTAGGTCGCCACTCACATCTACGTTTACCACATCTGCACGTTCTTCAATTGCTGCGAATTGCTCAGCGTCGAATGCGTCTTTAGGTAGGGCAATACCACCAGCAATGCTAACTGAACCTTCACCGGCTTCTACCGACATTGGCGTTGGTAGTAAAGTAGTTGATACGTCTTGCGTTGCTAGATCAGCATTCTTTTCAAAACGCGTCACCGCTGTCGCCATTACGTTATTATCATCAGGCGTACGCTTAAGGTTATTACCCTCTAGACCAGTTACGAACGATGCAACATCTTCTGTATTCAATGATGCAATCATCTTAGGTTCTGCGTTTGGCGCCGTCACGAATGCACCTGGCATAAAGTCAGTTTCAAACAGTTGCCAGTATTCACTCGTTAACGGAAGAACCACTTCTTCACCAGCCGCAAAGCCGTCAAATTTTTCAGTAGGTTCTAGCTTGTGAAGGTCACCAGTAACGCGAGTGATCTTAAATTGCTCATTATCAACATCTAAAATAAGACGAATACTGTGGAAGTAGATGCTCCAATCTTTAGAGTCAATCGCTTCACCGTCATTGGTTAGCGTCATGTTCACTTTATTACATGACGCCCATTCAGCACCTAGGTCCTGACAAGCCAAGCCTTCATTCGCACCATGATTAGTTAGAATTTCGTACTGAACATCAAGATTATCAGCCAGTGCATTCACTACTTTTTGTTCTGGTGCTTGCGTTACTGCACAACCTGTTAGGCCAGCCAATACCGCTACAGATAGTAAGTTTCTCTTCAACATCGTATTCACCCATAAATTAAAAATTGAGTAAGAAGCAAAATGGAGCGCTTCGAAAGTTAGATAAACTATATGGGCTTATTTTTTACCGTGAATTAAATCGAGCTAATAAAGTGATCGGCTTCAAATCTCAAAAATATTGATAAATTTAATTTAAATAAAATCATCAAGTTACAAGCAACGGCACTTCCGTCATTTTAATTTTGACGTAAAATTTGAGAAATGAATCACAATCTTTTTTACCGATTTCATAAAATCGTGTCATTGGTAGTCAGAAAGGATTTAGAGTTTCAGCGTATTGTTATACTTTTCGTACAAACAACGTGACATTGTTCTCAAAAAAAACCGTTAAAAAACACCGTCAAAATCGATTTTAACGAGTTTAATACTTCCTTAAGGAGCTCCCTTTGCGTCCACTCTGGTACATGGTTTTATTCGTTCTCGCTTTTTCAGCTAGGCAAGCGGTCGCCGAGCCCCTTTATTGGCAAGCACAAAAGGATGATCTGACACTCACTATCTTAGGTTCAGTGCACGTTGGAGACGAGAGTATGTACCCCCTTCCTTCGGCGATCACCGACGCGCTAAAAAACAGTGATGGCTTAATTATCGAAACGGATATCAGAAAGTCTGATGGCGTTGTATATCCCCACAACAAACTCACAACTGCCGATGTACTCAATGAACAACAGCTGCAATTATTAACCGACATCTCAAAATCATTGGGCATGCCGACGCAACAGCTGCTTAGTTCACCGCCTTGGGCAACTTCTCTCTCCATACAAATGCAGCAATTAAAGAATCTTGGCTATGGCTCGGCGGGCGGTGTAGACGCAACATTAGCCTATAAGGCAACCATCCAAGACGTTCCGGTGATCAGCTTAGAGCCACTGCAATTTCAAATAGACCTGATGACAAAACAAAAGGACGACGGTAAGGAATGGTTAGTCAGTAGCCTAGAAGAATTTGACCAAACTGATCGCGTGGTTCATTGCCTGATTGAAAGCTGGAAAGCGGGTGATTTAGCGAAGCTGGAAGCCTTCTCAGAACTGTCAGAGATGTCGCCTGAACTTGAGAAAGCATTCTTAACTGACCGCAATATCGACTGGGCAAACAAGCTATCCGCCAATGATTGGAAACTCGATTCAAACGGGAATTATTTGATCGTGGTTGGCGCCTTGCACCTAGTTGGCGAAGGTAACCTTTTGCAGTTGTTAAAAGAGAAAGGTTTTAATGTCACTCAACAATCACAAAGCCAACAGGCTCAGTGTCAATTTGAGGTTGATGCGAAAAACTAGCGAGCTTCAAACCCCATTTCCAACGCTCTAAAACGACAAAAGCCAGCTCATTGAGCAGTCTCTCTAAATGTGGTCGGTGAAGAGCTTATTTTGAACATCAGGCGAACCCCACTTTGGTTCTGACCCTATTTCCTATGACCTAAAACGACGAAAGCCTGCTCATTGAGCAGGCTTTCTTAATGTGGTCGGTGAAGAGGGATTCGAACCCCCGACCCTCTGGTCCCAAACCAGATGCGCTACCAAGCTGCGCTATTCACCGAGATATCTAACTGGCTCATTGCCTGTCGATGGAGCGTATAATACGGGTTCTGAATTTATCCGCAAGGGCTTTTTCTCATATTTATTGCGATTTTGAATCGTTCGAACAAAAGACATACAACAACGAGCATGATGTGACAAAAAACACACAGTTACCAACAAGTATTTAACTTATGAAACAGGATTGATCCAGATCAGTGAATTGATAATGCTTGTTAATACACTAAGCCATGTCATATAACTTTGAGGTATACACATGGACTTTTGGCTAGATCTCCTATTTGGTAATGCGGTGGGACTATCTTCAATGATAGTAATCTTCGGGGCTCTGGGTCTCATGATGTTTTATGGAGGCTTCTTCATATACAAAGTTATGACTGAAAAATCTCCTCACTAGAATCGCTCTGCCTAAATCATTTACTTTTAAGTATTCTTTTACTTTATAAGTAAATGTCAAAACGCTTTGCACCGGAGCAGACTTATTGTCTTCTCCGGTTTTTTCATTTTTAAACCTAACCTCAACTTAGGTATACTTACCCTATCCTTCTCCAACTTGAGATACACACTATGTCTCATGATGATGACTTAGATCTATTCCAAGAAATGATGGGCGATGTTAAACGTATCGACCATGACACCGCTGAACACCAGAAAGTACACCGAGTCACCGAATCTCACCTTGCTAAGCGTGAAGCCGCTATGTGGCTGTCTGACGACGAGAAAGACTACTTATCATTAGACTATTCGCCAATGATCAAGCCAGACGATGTTGTTGCTTATAAAAAAGACGGTGTACAAGAAGGCGTATACAAAAAGCTGCGCCTAGGAAAATACCCTATTCAAGCCAAGCTCGACCTTCATAGGAAAACACTGAAAGACGCACGTAACGAAGTGCTTTCATTTTTGCGTCAGTGTTTAAGAATGGATGTTCGTACCGTCATCATTGTTCATGGTAAGGGTGAGCGTTCGAATCCACCTGCAATGATGAAAAGCTACGTGGCAAATTGGCTAACACAAATCAACGACGTTCAATGTGTTCATTCTGCTCAGCAATTTCATGGTGGTACGGGCGCAGTCTACGTAATGCTCAGAAAGAGTAATGAGAAAAAGCTAGAGAACAGAGAGCGCCATCAAAAACGCACCAGTTAATAGGTTGAGATAGATAAATGGACTAGTAACGATTTTGCATCAAGATCGATATTTCGTGCCTAGACTCACACCAAGTGCTAAAATTACCTCAGTTAACGAATTTCAACTCAAAGCAACTATCCAAAGGTTGCTTTTTGTTTATCTATATTTCCGTTGTGAAACGCTAAGAGAATATCATGTCACAAGAATCCCAAGCTAAACGCCTTAATAAATACATCAGTGAAACTGGTTTTTGCTCACGCCGCGAAGCCGATAAGCTCATTGATGCAGGCCGAGTTACTATTAACGGTAAGATCCCTGAAATGGGTACTAAAGTCTTGCCAGGTGATGATGTTGAGATCGACAATAAGCCTGTTCGCTCAAAAGAGAAGCCGATTTACATTGCTCTTAATAAACCAACAGGTATCACCTGTACGACTGAGCGTGATATTCCTGGCAACATCGTCGACTTTATCGGCCACCACAAACGTATTTTCCCGATTGGTCGTCTAGATAAGCCTTCTGATGGTCTTATCTTCTTGACCAACGATGGCGACATCGTAAACAAGATCCTACGTGCAGGTAACAACCACGAGAAAGAATACGTGGTTCGTGTAGATAAGCCGATTACGACGGAATTCTTGAAGCAAATGAGCGCTGGCGTTCATATCCTTGATACAGTCACCTTGCCATGTAAGGTTGAGAAAGAGACTAAGTTCTCATTCCGAATTACGCTAACACAAGGCCTTAACCGCCAAATTCGCCGTATGTGTGAAGCGCTCGGTTATGAAGTATTTAAGCTACGCCGTGTTCGTATTATGAACATCTCATTAGACGGTATTCCTAACGGAAAATGGCGCTACCTGAGCGAAGAAGAGATCACTGAGATCTTAGCGATGTGTGAAGGCTCAGTAAGTACGGAAGATGCGTCAAAAATGAACGCGAAAGGTCAACGCATTCGCAAAGCGACTGACGCGAAACTTTTTGATAGCCGTGAAGAGAACCAAGCTTCAACAGCGCGCCGTAATCAAAACGAGAACCGTACACGCACCTACCGCGGTAACAATGCGGATGAATTCCGTCATGCACCTAATTCAAAGCGTGGCCGCAATTCATCGAATGGTGAAAGCGGTGGTAATACCGAGAACTGGAAATCGAACTCTCGTTCAGAGCGTTCTAATTCAGATAGAAATCGTTCGGATCGCAATCGCACAGATCGCGATAATACCGATCGTAGAAGCGGGAAGCCGGCAAACCGCAGCCAAGATTCAAACAGACCGAACAAACCTGCACCAAAGCGTGTTGGTGGTACTTTAGGTCTGAAGAAGTAGTCTGAATCAGTAAGACGAGACTCTCGATATAAAAACGCCCGCTAGATTAGTCTAGCGGGCGTTTTTGTTGGTCATTCGATAGTTTTATCATCATGACGACGACAATCTATAAACATAAATCAGCAAACTGGCCGCGAGTCAGAAGTGTTAAGTCTTTTGGGTCTAATTCAATCTCTAGCCCACGCTTACCTGCACTCACACATATCGTTTCAAAACCTGTCGCACTGGAATGAACGAAGGTAGGTAGTGCTTTCTTCTGACCAAGAGGACTAATTCCACCAACAACATAACCCGTGGTTTTCTGAGCTATATCTGGATCAGCCATCTCCGCTTTTTTGCCCTTCGCCGCTTTCGCTGCAAGCTTTAAGTTTAGCTTCTGATCGACAGGAATAACGGCAACCGCCAAATCTTTAGCGACACCGTTCAAACAGAACAACAGCGTTTTGAACACACGTTTTGGGTCCTGACCCAGCGCTTCAACGGCTTCCAATCCATAGTTGGTATTATTCGCATCATGATGATACTGATGCACACAATGAGCGATTTTCTTTTTCTTGGCGAGATTGATTGCAGGGGTCATAACAAATCCAAACGATAGATAAACAAAAAGCGACGCCGAGGCGTCGCTTTAGTTAAATTTATCATGGTGCTAGAGTCAATCTAATTTAGCCCCTATTGACACAATTACTTGTAAACCATTTGGCCTGAAGGTGCGTACTTGTTTACGTCAACCGGGCTGTTTGCTTCTAGGTATTCTTTCAGTACTTCAGCGTCAACAAAGCCAGTGTTTACGTAACCAGGGTGGTCAGACAGTTTAGGGTAACCATCACCACCAGCTGCGTTGAAGCTTGGCACTGTGAAACGGTAAGTTTCGTCTAGACGAAGCTGTTTGCCACCGATGAATACATTCGATACTTCACCGTTTGCCACTGTCATTGAGATACCAGCAAACTGTGCGTAAGCACCAGAATCGATTGGTTTAGTCGCCACTACGTTTAGATAATCTAGAACTTCTTTACCCGTCATGTCTGTGTAAGTCAGGATGTTTGCAAAAGGTTGTACTGTTAGTACGTCTTTGTAAGTCACATCACCGGCTTCAATTGAATCACGTACACCACCAGAGTTCATCACAGCGAAGTCTGCTTTTGCACGCTCCATGTGAGACGTTGCAATCAAACGACCTAGGTTAGTCTGTTGGAAACGAACAACGTTACGGTCGCCTTCAAGCTTGCCATTAGTTTCAGCAATTTGAACTTCTAGCTGTGCTTGACCTTGCTCTTGGAAAGGACGTAGGAATTCAAGTAACTCTGGGTCTTGTGCGATTTCATCTTGAATAAGAACACGTTGCTTCTTACCGTCAATCTTAACTTTCTTCTTAAGGTTAACTGGAATCAGATCGTAGCTCACCATCTCTAGTTCGCCGTTACGGAATTCGTAATCAGCACGGCCTACGTACTTGCCCCACTCATGAGCTTGAACGATGTAAGTACCGTTCTGTACGTCAGGCTTACACTCATCACCCGGCTTGAAGTTTTTCTTCGCTACGTTAGGGCCTTCCATACATACAGGCTCTTGAGAGTGACCACCAACGATCATGTCTAGATCGCCTTCGTTTAGGTAACGAGCGAGTGCAACATCACCCGGAGCGTTAACACCACGTTGACCGTTTTCGTAGTGACCCATGTGAGTCACAGCAAAGATTAGATCCGGTTTTTCTGTTTCTTTAAGTTCAGCGATTAGCTTCTTCGCTTCTTCTTTAGGGTCACGGAAATCGATGCCTGCGATAAATTCAGGGTTACCAATCTTTTGGGTATCTTCAGTTGTTAAACCAATAACCGCAATCTTGATGCCTTGCTTTTCAAACATTTCGTACGCTTGGAATTTACGTTCGCCTGTCGCTTTATCGTAGATGTTTGCAGATAACATTGGGAAGTTAGCCCAGTCGATCTGCTTTTGTAGTACGTCTAAAGAGTTATCAAACTCGTGGTTACCCAATGCCATTGCATCGTAACCAATTTTGTTCATACCTTTAAAATCAGGTTCTGCGTCCTGAAGGTCTGACTCTGGAACACCCGTGTTGATGTCACCGCCAGATAGAAGCAACACGCTACCGCCTTCTGCTTCAACTTCTGAACGAAGTTGGTCAACAAGCGTTTTACGCGCAGACATGCCGTATTCGCCGTATTTATTCTGCCAGAAACGACCATGGTTATCGTTTGTGTGAAGAATCGTTAGCTTGTAAGTTTCGTCTTGGTTCCAATCATGAGCTGATTGAGACGCACACCCAGCTAAAGTAGCTAGGATTGCAGCACTTAGTGCTGTCTTTAGAATAATGCGTTGCTTCATTGTCATACCTTTGAACTTTTTAGGGGAATCCACTGCTTTTTATAATCTATTGCGACCCCTTTCCTGGAGTTCGAACAATAAGACTTCAACATGACTAATCTTAAATTAACATTCTAGATGTAACACGACGATTTCATATTTATGTCGAATTGGTCACGCATAGATCAACAGTTAAGTGTAACAAAATTATGAGATTACACTCAAACTTCCCCTGCATCACAGGCAATCGTTTACTTATAAAGTGTGATGAACATCAGTAATTTACTGTAAACAGGACAGACCTCACACACTCATGGTTATTTCTTAGGGAGTCAAAGATTCTGTTAACAAGGATTTAATCATCTAGCGCTAATTAGCGCTCAAAAGAACAGATAAGCGCACAACGAAACGAACTGATACCCAGATAAACAAAAACGCCCAACTCTTAGAGTTGGGCGTTTATTTGATATCGTTAAATAACCACTTTAACTAATTTACATTAGCGAGTTATTTAACATCAGCTTCAGCTACTTAATATCGATGTGCTCAAAGCCTTTGATAAGGTCATCCAGTGCTTTCATCTGCTTCAAGAACGGCTCTAGTTTGTCTAGAGGTAGCGCAGATGGGCCATCACAGCGAGCTTGGTCTGGGTTAGGGTGAGCTTCAATGAACAGACCCGCAATACCTGTCGCAAGACCCGCTTTAGCAAGCTCAACCGTTTGCTCACGACGGCCGCCAGATGCAGCACCTGATGGGTCACGCATTTGTAGAGAGTGCGTCACGTCGAAGATGATTGGGCTACCGTTTGAAGACTTCTTCATTACGCCAAAGCCAAGCATATCCACAACAAGGTTATCGTAACCCATGCAAGCGCCACGCTCACAAAGGATGATGTTGTCATTACCGCACTCAGCGAACTTATCAACGATGTTGCCAACTTGATTCGGGCTCATGAACTGAGGCTTCTTCACGTTGATTACTGCGCCAGTCTTAGCCATTGCTTCAACAAGATCAGTTTGACGAGCTAGGAATGCAGGTAGTTGGATTACATCAACCACATCCGCAACAGGCTGAGCTTGAGCTTCTGTGTGGATATCAGTAATGATCTTCACGCCGAAAGTATCTTTCAGCTCTTGGAAGATTTTGAGACCTTCTTCCATTCCTGGACCACGGTATGAATGAACTGAGCTGCGGTTCGCTTTATCAAAAGACGCCTTAAATACGTAAGGGATGCCCAGCTTCTCGGTTACTTTTACATAGTGCTCACAGATCTGCATAGCAAGATCGCGAGATTCAAGAACGTTCATGCCTGCAAATAGCGTAAATGGCTTGTCGTTAGCAATTGGCATATCGCCAATATGAACTGTTTTCTGTTCCATCATATTCTCTCTAAATAATTATTAATTAGTGAACAACCACTGTCTTTTCGTTCATGACGTTCACTTGAGATTTCAGTAACTCAGATGCCGGGTCATCTGGGCATTGGTCGATAAAGTATTGATAATCGGTTGCGGCTACTTGGTGACAGTCTAGCTGCTGATAGATAAAACCGCGGTCACGGATTTCATATGGGTCATCAGGTACAAACGTCAAAGCAAGGTCAGTACACTTCAATGCAAGTGTATAACGCTCTTCTCGCAGCAGTGCACTCTTGAGCAGGGCTAACCACTTACCAATAATTGTTGGGTGGTCGGCGACTTCTAAGTGCTCAGGTTTCACCTTAGCTAATGGGCCATCATGGCCAATTAACCATGCTCGCAGCGTTTGTTCGCCAACATACTCACCGTTATAAGGGTTAATATAGGCTGCAGCTTGCCCGTACCAACTTACTTTAAGTAAGAATTGAGTCGGGAAAGAGACGCCCTCTACAGGAAAGCCTAGCTTGCGACCTAGAAAAAGAAAGATCGCCCCCAGACTCACTGGAATGCCTTTCTTTCTCTCAAGCACTTTATCGATGAACGCGTTTTCCGAAGAGAAATACGCATCTTTATCGCCAGCAAAACCCCATTCATAAAAGAATAGTCGAATAAAAGATTCAAACTTCTGCTGTTCATCGGTTTCATTAACCAAAGCAAACTCGGCGTCTTTTAACAATCTCGCCAGCTCTTGCTCTGCCCAACTGTCTTGAGTTTCTGGGTTAATCGCTTTATTTAAGATCAATGCACCTTCAGCTAACTCTAGCTGGTCAAAGTCTTCATCAAAAAATTCGTACATAGATAGTTAACCGAAATAAGGAGATAATTAACCGAAAAATGTTGGTGTCTTGGTCATTGCGATTTTGCCTGCCATCGCTAACCAGCCAAGCGCACCAAAGAAAGAGAATACTCTCAGTAGCTTGTTTTTACCTAGCTTAAGCGCAAAGAAACCTAATGCGATGTAAGCCATAACACAAGTTAGTTTTTCGGTTAACCATGGTGCTGCTGGTGTAAATGGAATAAAGCCAGTGATGAAAATCAAACCAATACCCGATAGCAATAGCAACGAGTCATTGATATGAGGGAAACGCTGCAAGAAAGGATGCTTAAGCTTAGGTGAGTTAGCCATCATAAGAGCGAAACGAATCGAGAGAAGTAGCGCACTTATAGCAATCGTTAATAGGTGAAAATGTTTTAGACCTTCGTACATGGTATTCCTTTATATTTTTATATGTGCTTTCGTTAACACGAGCCTCACAATACCCGTTAATGCTCTGTAGTTCTGCATAAAATCTCTGTATTTCTGCGTTAAATGCATTATCGGGTTAAATGTATTGTCGAGTTAAAGGTATCAATTTAGCAAGTTCATCATCCATTGCTCACAAGACGATTAACAATCACTAACTATGAACAGTAACGACCCAATGTCACTCGGTCATTACCACCGTAATCTTTCTCTGTGACAACATCGAGATAACCGAGCGCCTGCATAATCTCACGAACTGCCAAACCTTGGTCATAGCCGTGTTCAAATGCTAACCAACCTTCATTTTCCAAAAAGCCACGTGCGTTTTCAGAAATGTATCGAATATCTGCAAGCCCTTTCTCTTCAGCAACCAGTGCTGTGATCGGCTCAAAACGCACATCGCCTTGAGACAAATGAGGATCATTCTTCTCAATGTATGGCGGGTTAGAAACAATCAGAGAGAATTTCACAACGCCTTCAGAGCTCAAAGGCTCAAACCAACTACCATGCAAAAAAGTCGCATTGGTGATGTTGAGACGCTGTGCATTCTCTGTCGCAAGCTGCTGCGCTTCAGGGCGAAGATCAATACCCGTCACCTGTCGATTCGGCATCTCAGACGCCAATGCTAACGCGATAGCACCTGTACCTGTCCCTAAATCGAGAATCGCGCCTTGCTTGCCAAAGGTTTTATCCAACGCTACTTCAACCAAACGCTCGGTATCTGGGCGTGGGATTAATGTAGAAGGGGAAACTTTTAACGGCAGTGACCAAAACTCACGCTCACCGATAATGTAAGCCACAGGCTCACCGGTTAAGCGACGTTTTAGAAGGGCATTGAATTCAGACTCTTGCTCAGAGGTGAGATGCTTCTCAGGCCAAGTCAGTAGGTAAGATCTTGGTTTATCTAAGGCGTGACAAAGCAGTACCGCGGCATCAATAGAGGGTGATGTGTTATCACCCTCTTGAAGCTTTACGATTGCTGCTTTTAAAGCACTTTCAACCGTATATGCTGACTGCATACTGGTTAGTTGTTCTCTGCAAGTGCAGCAAGCTGATCGGCTTGGTGCTCTTGAAGTACAGGATCAAGCAAGCTTTGCATGTCACCTTCAAGTACTTCGTTAAGACGGTAAATTGTAAGGTTGATACGGTGATCCGAAACACGGCCTTGTGGGTAGTTGTACGTACGAATACGGTCACTACGGTCACCCGAACCTAGTAGATTACGACGTGTATCAGAAACCGCTGCCGCGCGGCGCTCTTCTTCTGCTTGAACAATACGAGCAGCAAGAACAGCCATCGCTTTCGCTTTGTTTTTATGCTGAGAACGCTCGTCCTGACACTCTACTACTGTACCCGTTGGTAAGTGAGTAATACGGATTGCTGAATCCGTGGTGTTAACGTGCTGACCACCCGCGCCTGATGCACGGAAAGTATCAATTTTAAGGTCGCCCGCTTTGATTTCTGGAAGATCCGCTTCTGGGATCTCAGGCATAACCGCAACCGTACATGCTGACGTGTGAACACGGCCTTGAGATTCGGTTTCAGGTACACGTTGTACACGGTGACCGCCTGACTCAAACTTCATGGTGCCGTAAACAGCGTCGCCACTAACCTTAGCGATCATCTCTTTGTAGCCGCCTTGCTCAGAAGCATTGCTGCTCATGATTTCAACACGCCAACCTTTCTTCTCAGCAAACTTAGAGTACATACGGAACAGGTTGCCCGCGAAGATACCTGCTTCATCACCACCCGCACCTGCGCGGATTTCTAGGAAACAGTTACGCTCATCGTTTGGATCTTTTGGAATAAGAAGAATCTGTAGCTCATCAGTCAGACGCTCAATTGCTGCTTTCGCATCTTTGATTTCATCTTGAGCCATTTCACGCATTTCTGCGTCGTCTTCGTTTGCCATCTCTTCAGCAGCTTCTAGATCTTCTTTCGCTTGCTGGTATGACTGGAAGCAAGCTGTCACTTCTTCAAGTTGAGAGTATTCTTTCGAAAGTGCACGGAATTTGTCTTGATTCCCGATTACATCTGGATCACCAAGTAGATGTTGAACTTCTTCATAGCGTTCAACAAGTGTTTCAAGCTTTACTAGAATCGAGGCTTTCATAATGTCTTATCTTGTTGGAGGTCTAATATTATTGAGGGTTTTCTAAGCCCAAACTCTGTCTAATGACCATTAATTTTGCAGGTTCTCCTTGCTCAGCTGCACTTTGAAGTGCGCGCGTTGGAGCATGGATCAATTTGTTTGTGAGCTTATTGCTGAGCTCGAGTAAAACTTTTTCAGGGTCACCGCCAGCGGCAAGCGATTGTAAACTTTTACTTAATAATTCTTCGCGGATTTCGTTAGCCGATTTACGGTAATCTCGAATACTGTCTACCGCTTGTAAAGAGCGCATCCAACTCATGAACGCGGCACTTTCTTCACTGACGATCGCTTCAGCTTGAATCGCTTCAACTTTACGTTGTTCGATATTGCCATCAACAATCGACTGCAAATCATCAACCGAATAAAGGTAGGCATCATTTAGATCACCAACCTGCGATTCCACATCACGTGGAACGGCAATATCAACCAATAACATCGGCTGATGCTTTCTTGTTTTTAGAGCAGTCTCAACCATACCCTTACCGATAATAGGCAATGGACTTGCGGTTGAGCTAATTACGATGTCCGCTCGATGAAGATGATCAGGGATCTCATTCAAGCTGATCACTTCAGCACCAAATTCTTCTGCTAGCCCTAGAGCACGTTCTCGAGTTCGGTTCGCCACAATCATTTTTGTACAGCCATTCGCCGAAAGGTGCTTAGCCACCAGCTCAATGGTTTCACCCGCACCAACCAGTAACACGGTTGAATCTGCGATGGATTCAAAAATATGCTTGGCTAAGGTACAGGCTGCGTAAGCTACAGAAACCGCGCTTCCGCCGATTTCAGTTTCAGTTCGAACACGCTTCGCAACAGAAAATGATTTCTGGAATAGTTTTTCCATTGAAGCATCAACGGATTTGTTCTCTCGCGAGTCCGTATACGCTTGCTTCACCTGACCTAAGATCTGCGGTTCACCCAAGACTAAAGAGTCCAAACCACAAGCAACGCGCATTAAGTGTTTAATCGCGGCTTGCTCTTCATGGATATAAAGGCTTGGCTTTAGCTCTTCTGGGCTAACTTGATGGAAAACCGACAACCAATCGATGAGTTTGTTTTTAGCCACGCCTTTAACGTCGCAATACACTTCAGTTCGATTACAGGTAGAAAGTATGACACTTCCATTCACGTGTGCATTTGCGTTAAGTTGCTTGAGTGCCTCAGATAATTTATCTGGACCAAAAGCGACTTTTTCTCGCAATTCAACCGACGCTGTATTGTGATTGATACCTACGGCAAGCAAAGACATGTATCAGAAGTTCTCGATCAGGGAATGGAAACAAGGGGCGAATTTTACTTGATGCATGGCTCTATTTAAAGAGCAAGCGGGATTTGTTTTCCTGAGTTCGTGAATTCAATGCTATAGTTGAAGCGTTTTTTAGATAAATTTGAACAAGTTGTGAGCAAATATGAGCAAACTTCGTAGAATCACGTCTCTTATTTTTATGACCATAATTATGGTGGGTTGCTCGTCTATCCCAGAACAACCGACCAGTGTTGAGTGGCAAAGTCACCAAAACCGACTTCTACAGATAGAAAACTACCAAGCCTCGGGCAAGCTCGCCTACATTTCTCCAGAGCAGCGCCAAAGCCTAAATTTCATTTGGAAACATTCACCAAATCAAAGTCAATTAAGGCTCACTACTTTTCTCGGTCAAACTGCACTGAACCTAACCATAGATCCATCGGGTGCAAAAGTCGTGACCTATGGCGATCAAGTACTTACTCATGCGAGCGCTTCAGTCTTGGTTGAGCAGCTGACAGGTTTACAGATCCCTATTGATCACCTGCCACAATGGTTCCTTGGCATTCCAGACCAAGCCGATAGCTACCAATTGAACACGACCAACACGCTTGAATCTCTCACCAAACAAGTCAGCAACCAATTATGGACACTGAGTTTTGCTAACTATCGCAATACAGAGATGCCGAATAAGCAACTATCGGGTGAAGACAACACTAAGGTAGAGATAATCCCACTCCCTACTCGATTGTCATTCAAGCAAGACAATAACAAAATCAACATTGTAGTTTCGAAGTGGACACTGAAAAGATGATAACAACGCCAACCCATTGGCCTTCTCCGGCTAAACTGAATTTATTTCTCTATATCACTGGTCGACGTGACAATGGCTATCACGAACTTCAAACTTTATTTCAGTTTGTCGATTTTGGTGATGAACTGACGGTTACCGCAAACTCAGAAACTAGCTCGATAACAATCACACCAGAAATCCCTGGGGTAGCACTTGAAGACAACCTGATCTGGAAAGCCGCTACTGCGCTACAGCAATATACCTCAACCTGTTTCGGTGCCGATATTGAACTCAAGAAAGTACTGCCTATGGGTGGCGGTATTGGCGGAGGCTCTTCAAATGCAGCAACCGTGTTGGTCGCTCTGAATTATTTATGGCAACTCAACCTGTCAGACGATCAACTCGCCGAGATCGGTTTGAAGCTTGGTGCTGACGTTCCTGTCTTCGTTCGAGGCCACGCCGCCTTTGCTGAAGGGGTTGGAGAACAATTGTCACCAGCTAATCCGGATGAAAAATGGTATCTAGTCGCCAAACCTCAAGTGAGCATAGCAACTGCAGACATATTCAAACATTCAGAATTAACTCGAAATACGCCGAAGCGAGCGCTATCAACGCTTCTAGAGCAAGAATACGTAAACGATTGCGAAAAAATTGTGCGAATGCTGTACCCAGAGGTTGATAAGCAACTTTCATGGCTGCTACAATACGCGCCGTCGAGATTGACTGGCACTGGTTCGTGCGTTTTTGCTGAATTTAGCAGCAAAAAAGAAGCCGAATTGGTGTTGGAACAACTGCCTGACACAGTTTCCGCTTTTGTAGCGAAAGGACGAAACATTTCTCCTTTAAAAGAAACTTTGGCTGAATACCACTCAGCCCACCCACAATCTATTTAAAACTGGACGCAACCCGAGGTTTCCACCGTGCCTGATATGAAGCTATTTGCTGGTAACGCAACACCTGAACTAGCCCAACGTATTGCTGATCGTCTATACATCTCTCTTGGCGATGCTACTGTAGACCGTTTTTCTGATGGCGAAGTCGCTGTTCAAATCAATGAAAACGTTCGTGGTAGCGATGTATTCCTGATTCAATCAACTTGTGCACCAACCAATGACAACCTAATGGAATTGGTGGTAATGATTGACGCAATGCGCCGTGCTTCTGCTGGCCGTATTACTGCTGTAATCCCTTACTTCGGTTATGCCCGTCAAGATCGTCGTGTACGTTCTGCTCGTGTGCCAATTACTGCAAAAGTTGTTGCAGATTTCCTTTCTAACGTTGGCGTTGACCGCGTTCTTACTATCGACCTACACGCAGAGCAAATCCAAGGCTTCTTCGATGTACCTGTTGATAACATCTTCGGCACTCCAGTTCTTCTAGAAGACATGGCGAACCGTGGCCTAGAAAACCCAGTAGTGGTTTCTCCAGACCTTGGTGGTGTTGTACGTGCTCGTGCAACGGCTAAAGCGCTAGGTGATGTTGACATCGCTATCGTTGATAAGCGTCGTCCACGTGCTAACGTTTCTGAAGTAATGAACCTAATCGGTGATGTTGAAGGTCGTGACTGTGTTATCGTTGATGACATGATCGATACGGGTGGCACACTATGTAAAGCAGCTGAAGCGCTTAAAGAGCGCGGTGCTAAGCGTGTATTCGCTTACGCAACTCACGCTGTTTTCTCTGGTACTGCTGCGAACAACATCAAGAACTCTGTTCTAGACCAAGTTATCGTAACGGATTCTATCTCTCTATCTCCAGAGATGGCTGCGACGGGTAAAGTGACAACACTTAGCCTTTCTCGCATGCTTGCTGAAGCGATTCGTCGTATCAGCAACGAAGAATCAATCTCAGCGATGTTCAACTAATCAAAGCCCAATAGCTTTTTTTACAAAAGCTTGGTTTTAGAAACACGCGAGAGAAAGATATTAAGCACTTCAGTCAATGAAGTGCTTTTTTTATGTCTGAGTAATATTGCACTGCTAGTTATCACAAACAGGAATAATCGCGCAGCTATCAGCTAGCTCGCACCTTTTTCATAAACTGTGATATCATACGGCGCTTTTTGAAATCCCAAGAGAGATCCATACCTTGAGCCAACAAATAAAACTTCTCGTTGGACTGGCTAATCCAGGTCCAGAATACGCCAAAACTCGCCACAACGCGGGCGCTTGGGTAGTTGAAGAATTAGCGCGTGTACATAACGTGACACTAAAGAACGAACCAAAGTTCTTTGGCCTAACGGGTCGTATCATGGTTCACGGTGAAGATCTTCGTTTGCTGATCCCAACGACTTTTATGAACTTGTCAGGCAAAGCAGTTGCAGCCTTAGCAAAGTTCTACCAAATTAAACCAGAAGAGATCATGGTCGCTCACGATGAGTTAGATCTGCCTCCTGGTATTGGAAAGTTTAAAAAAGGTGGTGGTCATGGCGGACATAATGGTCTGAAAGACATCATCAGCAAGCAGGGTAACAATAAAGAATTCTATCGTCTTAGATTAGGCATCGGCCATCCAGGACACAAAGATAAAGTTGCAGGTTATGTATTAGGCAAAGCTCCTCAAAAAGAGCAAGAGTGTATCGAGGCCGTCGTTGACGAATCGGTTCGCAGCCTAGACATCTTATTAAAAGATGGCCTACCAAAAGCACAAAATCGCTTACATACGTTCAAAGCAGAATAAGGTTTATATCATGGGTTTTAAATGTGGCATCGTTGGTCTACCAAACGTTGGTAAGTCAACTCTGTTTAACGCACTGACTAAAGCAGGCATCGAAGCAGCAAACTTTCCATTTTGTACGATCGAACCAAACACAGGTATCGTTCCGGTTCCAGATCTACGCTTAGATGCATTAGCAAAAATTGTTAATCCACAGAAGATCCTTCCAACGACAATGGAATTCGTAGATATCGCGGGCCTAGTTGCTGGCGCATCTAAAGGTGAAGGTCTTGGTAACAAATTCCTAGCTAACATCCGTGAAACTGACGCTATCGGTCACGTTGTACGCTGCTTTGAAAATGAAAACATTGTTCACGTTGCTGGCAAAGTATCTCCAATTGAAGATATCGAAGTGATCAACCTAGAACTTGCACTGGCTGACTTAGACAGCTGTGAGCGTGCAATTCAACGTAACGCGAAGAAAGCGAAAGGCGGCGACAAAGACGCTAAATTCGAAATCACTGTACTAGAAAAGCTACTTCCAGTTCTAACTGAAGGTGGTATGGCACGTACTGTTGAACTTGGCAAAGAAGAAGCGGCAGCAATCGGCTACCTAAACTTCCTAACGCTTAAGCCAACAATGTACATCGCAAACGTTGCAGAAGATGGTTTTGAAAATAACCCATACCTAGACGCTGTTCGTGAATACGCAGAAAACGAAAACAACGTTGTTGTTGCTGTTTGTGCAGCAATCGAATCAGAGCTTTCTGAGCTTGATGACGAAGATCGCGAAGAGTTCCTTGCGGATATGGGTATCGAAGAACCAGGTCTTAACCGAGTGATCCGCTCTGGTTACGAACTACTGACTCTTCAGACTTACTTCACAGCTGGTGTTAAAGAAGTTCGTGCTTGGACAATCCCTGTAGGTGCAACTGCGCCACAAGCAGCGGGTAAGATCCACACAGACTTCGAGAAAGGTTTCATCCGTGCTGAAGTTGTTGGATTCGATCACTTCATCGAATTTAACGGTGAGAGCGGTGCGAAAGACGCAGGTAAATGGCGCCTTGAAGGTAAAGAATACATCGTTAAAGATGGTGACGTTGTTCACTTCCGCTTCAATGTATAATTCTGATTAAACATCTAGAAAAAAGGCCAGTGAATTCACTGGCCTTTTTGTTTTTCCCCTTTCTAAATTGTCCCTCACCAGAAACTTAACTTCCTATATATATCGCCTTTTAGACCTGTTTTTTGTCGACAAATACGCCTCTTTGCCTAAAAAGAAACCGAACAGATGTTTATTCGCGATTTATTCAAAAAAAAAGTTGACGGGTTTCACTCAACTCCGCATAATGCGCCCCGTTCACAGCGAAGCGGCAACGTTTCGAAATGAGCAACAATATGGAAATGGCTACTTAGCTCAGTTGGTTAGAGCACATCACTCATAATGATGGGGTCGCAG
>NZ_JBFSUL010000064.1:0-21698 GCF_041467395.1 Vibrio sp. 10N.247.310.98
ACGTACGGTTCTTAGAGGGGCGGCACTTGGTAACAAGTGTCGTCTACTCGACAAAAATGTGTTAAAGGGTAGTCTCCTACCCTGTTTCAATCAGCGGCCATAAGCCGCTTTTTTAAATCCAGCCTCGCTCAGAAAAAGACACCACACACTCAAATGAAACCACAAAGTGGTCCAGTACTCGGATATCAACCAATGCCAACGCATCCGTCAGTTGACGGGTAATGCGTCGGTCAGCTTGACTTGGGGTGGCGTCGCCACTTGGGTGGTTATGATAGAGAATAACCGCACTCGCGTTCGCGGCCAGCGACGCTTTCACGACTTCACGCGGATAGACCGAAGCGGCATTAACGGTACCGTAGAACATCTCTTTGGTGCGCAACACTCGATGTTGATTATCGAGGAAGATAATCCCAAACACTTCAGACTCACAAGCGGCCAAGGACGTTTGGCAGAACGATTTCACCAATTCAGGCGAGGTTAATGGCGTTTGTTCTGAAATAAACAGTTTGGATTTGAGAATGCTTGCGGCCTGGTCAAGGGTGCCCTTTTCTTCTGATGTGAATAACGAAACATTTGAGTATTGAACAAGTGCTGACATGGTATTTCCTTTCGGTCTTGGTGAGCGTCTGACTGTCCGTACCCAGTTGCAGGTTCTGCAGCGCAAGGGCGCGCAGCGGCGAAGCCTCCCTTGCGTGAGGGTTCTCAAATGGGACGGTTTAAAGGAAGTCGCGACAACAAGCCAAAAGGACAGCCTAAGCCAATATCTCAACCCAAAGTACGTCGCCCAGGTAGAAATGTCCCTTCCCCACCAAGAGAGCGCCCTGCTGGTTACTCGACTTGCGCCACTCGATAACCTTGGCTACTTAGGACAAGACCGAACAGGGCGTTGCTCGTCTATAAACACGAACCGCTTGAATACCGCAAACAGTTGGAATATCGAAACAAAATTCAGACAGATTGATGATCTGATGAGTATTTGAGCCGTCACGCATCTGCCGACTTTAGTCGTCATACAGACAAGAGAGTAAAGCCTTAGCCGACGTGCGATGCTCAGAGGTTGTTCCTATCGTCCTTTCTGCTTTCTTTGCGTAGCCGTAGTCTTCTCGCATCTGTTTAATGGTGGTAGTCAGGTCACACACACTGATACTCACCCCCTTGCCTCGGTTGCCTTGCTCTAGTATTAAGGCGTCGGTATACCCAAACTCATTCACCAAAATTTCATGAACCTTGACGGCCTTTACGGTGGAATCAAAGTCGGTCGAATTCACCCAAATCACGTGCATGGATATGTCAGCGGATACTGTAGAACGCACTTTCATGTGACCCCCTAAGCGCCAAAACGCACATCAAAACAAAACCCTGAGCACTTAAACGTCCCCTCTCCCGTTGTCACAAAGCGCAACGCGGGAAACACAGAACCGTAAGTGGTGTAAAGAATGATGTGATCCACTCGCTCGTGAAGAAACCATTCACCAAAGCCAGCACCATTTAATTCGATGAAAAAATCACGGATTTCATGGAAAGCAAAACGACGCGATCCCAATAGCGGAAACTGCTGCTTGATAGCTTCAACGAACCCTTGGTCTTTTAACGCTACGATATCAGCCTGCTGCTCTGGCGACTGGCGACGACTGAACATTTTCAAACGCTGGATTTTGGAAACCCAATCAGACTTTCTTTTCGCCTCCTCACGACACTTTTTGACTTGAGAGCGCAACTTCAATACCGCCAAAGGACTAGAGACATCATTTTTTGGTGAGCTTTCGTGCCCCAGCGGCGAAACGCTGGTCGATGAATTTGAATTAGAGAGAGTTGGGGTTGAGTTTTGTTGCGCCATGAGAGTTTCCTTTCTGTTTGAGTATCACTTTTCGGAGCCGCTTGGCTGTCCGCTCTCTCAACATCGTTCTGCTTTGCAAGGGCGCGCAGCGGCGAAGCCTCCCTTGTAAAGCAGGTTGTGGGGAGAAACGGTTAACAGCCTGCATGCCCGAAAATGATGCGAGTGAAAGAAAATCGGCGCATAAGAAAACAAGCCCTTACACGAACTTATTCGAAGACAGAGAGAACAACGAGGAGGAAACGACAAGGCGCTATGACTCTTAGGACAATAACGGGGTTCAAACAAGGCCTAGCTGCAGGGGAACCAAGGCAACGATAAGAGTCATG
The DNA here is from genome assembly GCF_041467395.1 of Vibrio sp. 10N.247.310.98. NCBI lineage: Bacteria > Pseudomonadati > Pseudomonadota > Gammaproteobacteria > Vibrionales > Vibrionaceae > Vibrio > Vibrio sp. 10N.247.310.98. Next base: position 2,164 of record NZ_JBFSUL010000064.1, read on the forward strand.
ATTAAAGACACGTTTAAAGTGTTAGTCTTTACAAGGAGAGAAGGCCCAGAACAGGTAATAAGACGCTTCAAGTGTCATGTTCATCCGTGCTAGAAGTTAAGTCCAAACTAAGGCTCTATGAAATGTCTTAAAATAGATACAGAGCCTTAAAAGCAAATATGTATTACATAGGTAATACATATTCAATTCATTTTATTAATCAACTCAACGAGCTCTTCATCATCTATCTTGTCTCGATATAAAGCCAAAGCTCGGTACAGTTTCGCTGCAGACACATTTCTCTCTGTCTGCTCTTGCAGATTTGCTACCCAATCGGTTATCCGTTCTTTATCAGTAAGTGACATTCTAAGAGTCAGAGGAGGCACCATATAAGATGTCGTCACTTTCTTTTTGACAGTCGTAATTCCAGTCGACTTACTTGAACCTTCGTTCTTGTCAGTAGAGATAGCTGTTATAGCTCCTCGTTTTTTCAACTTGCTCATATGTATTACCTATGTATTACATCAAATTCAAAAGAAACGCAGCCAGTTTTCGGTAATCGTTATTAACAAGAGATCCCGATTTATAAAAGCGCACAGGAGAGGAAACGGCATTAGCTTGTCCAACATGCTCAGAACGACGGACAGATACTGGTAGCAATTTATCTTGTACTACCTCCAATTCCTCATCAATGAACTCATTAATAATAGTGTTTCTTGAGTCGACCTCGTTCCTCAAGATCAGATAATTGCCTTCATCCTCCTTAATTTCATAGACAGCTTCGAGTAAAGAGCTAATGCCGTCTAATGAAAATGCACCTGAATCTACAGGGATCAAGATAAGGTCTGAAGCCTGGATTGCGTTAAGAGTCGTTAGGGATAAGTTTGGTGGAGTATCAAGAAGAATGAAATCATAGGTATCACCTAACTTCGCTAATTGCTTTTCTAAAATTCGTTCACGATTAATCTTTGTCAGTGATGTTTCGATGACACGTGACAACTGAACATCAGCGGGAACGACATAGAGGTTTTCAATAGAGTTCCCATTAATCTGTGCAGGTTGAATTAAATCGACAATGGACACAACTTTAGGCTTATCAAACAAAGCAGCCACCGTCTCTTCAAACTTAAAATCACGTTGTCCGGTTAACGTTTTAGAGCAGTTCCCTTGAGGATCGAGGTCAATAACTAACACTTTTCGTTTTCGTGCAAGCTCAGCCCCTAAATTGACAAGAGTCGTGGTTTTTCCAACGCCACCTTTTTGGTTCGCCGCGCTGATGATCTTAGTTTTCATAATAAACACCTCATGTATTACATGTGTAATACACAATAAAAAACAAAAAGCACACTGTCAATGTATTACATATGTAATACACTTTTTCTATCAACACTTAAAGTTATTCCCCCGTTACCAGTCGATGATGTCAAGACACTAAAAATCCTAAAGAAAGTGACACCAGCCGCGAGATCACTATCCGTATGAATCAAGTTATTAGGCTCCTCACCAACCAAAACTTCTTGGTTAAGTTAATCCCAACACTAGAATCAAAGTCAGTTCTGAAATTGAAAATATTGTGACTACGACGGGGGACACTGTTTAAGCATGAATCGGATTCATCAAGTCCCGACGCGCCATCGATATTTGGAGCTATCTGACTCACACCAGAAAGACGCGAATTTAAACCCAAAGAATGGCTAAGTTTTGCCTACTGGCGTGATGAGCAGCGCCAACTGGTTGAACGCCACGACAAGATTGAGTCACCCACTGGGCAGAGTCATGGAAGTGAAATCCCACTGTTCATTGCGGCTGTTTGTAGAAAGGTGTTCCCAAAAGAAAATACCCATAATGAATGAGAAGCCCATTGAGTCTTCTACTCTTAACACGACATCGCCCTGATCTAATAACTCGCCCATCGCTTGTTGGTAAGCTTCTTCGACGATGGTTTGTTCCCAAATACGCTCGTATTCGGGTAAGACTTGTTGTCTAGAGATGGTCGACACCCTGAAGCTTAATGCGCCCTCGATACGATGTCGTCGGCTGGTGATCAGTTTAACCTCCGTCCATGAAAGTACTGGTTTGGCGAGGCGCCTAGATTGGCGTTCCTTTTTCTTTTTCGCCATACTCGAGTCTTAACGGATGTAGACCATCAGCTTATCAGAGGTGGCACAGACGCTTGACTGTTTGCTCATACAAAAATCAACATAAACCTTGCTCCGCGCGCATCACAAACAAGATGTACACCTTGTCCCCGTCTTGCTTGCAAAAAACACGACAAGGGTTGACCACAACTTCTCGGTAATTGAGGTGTTCAACTTTGTCGAAAATATTTTGAATCATCTGCTTGGCCGCAACCAGATATTCAAGGGCAATGTATTTCGCGATATCCTTGAGGTCCGATCACGCGGCTCACTCCAAATCACTTCAGCCATTTTGACATCTTGTCCTTAGCTTCATCCTGACTCAAGGACTTGCCTTGTGAAATGGCGCGCTCACCACATGCGATCCCTTCAAAGATAACCAAACGGTTTTGCATAAAATGATAGTCGTCCACATCAACCAAATACGCAGAAGGTTTACCGTGTTCGGTGATTAGCACAGGTTCTTTGGTGTCGTGTAAGTCCGCTAGGATTTGGGACGCTTGACGCTTGAGGGAAGTAACGATCTCGACTTTCATAAGAGTAACTCCAAAATAAGAGTAATAAAGTGATACTGTCGTATCACTTTCAAGGTGCCAGGTTTAGCGCAGAGATATTGAGCGTTAAGAATCACTCTTAAGTCATGCTTCTTATGAGTAGGAAACTCACTCAACAACACACAAACAGCAAATGGCGTCACTTGGGTTTCGGCCTTAGAGCCTTGCTATTCTTGTGATAAGATACCCTCACCAGAAAATAATCGATGTGAACAATGTCAGAACATTCATACCATCAACTTCTTAAGTCGACCTTCGAAAACACTCTTCTTCACCTTTACTTCAAAGTAAAAACTTCCAGTCACTTTGTTAAAGAAGAGCAACGAAACAAGATCATCATTGACTTCTTAAAGCCAAAAATCAAACAAGCTCGATATAGCCTTATCAAGAAAAAGCTTAAAACTGTTTGTTTGATGAAGAGTAAATTTGGCTCAATCGAAAAACACTTAGAAAGCGTTTTATCTCAATATTCAGCGATAGAGAGCAAAAACGACGTTGATAAGCTTTATGCCTTGTTAGAACGCTTTGAGAAGAGCGGATTAGAAACAAAACTTATTGAAGAGACCCCTAAGCAGGAAATGGACGTTGTTTATATCGACAGAGCACATATTGATCATTGCTTCGATAATGAAAACCGTCAGATTGCACCCATTTCGCTGTTTATACATACGAATGAATTAGACAGATTCACTAAGAGCTTAGCAACCCAACCTTATTTCACATATGAGTTGTGCCAAGCAAGTGAAGAGTTGAATAACTATCATTACAAAGTCCACCCAATTAGCTAACCATACTGCTTATCACACACTGTTTAGCCTTAACTGGTCCAAGACTCTTGTGAGTGCTTACCTGTACTTTTCCATCAATTGTCTATCCTGTACCTTAGTAATTGTCCCACAGCTATATGAAGCGCCAACTAACACAACCAAATCTAAAACGTTGGGCACTTCCAGCCCAAATCAAGATGTGTTGTACGCGATTTACCAAGCGGTACTACCGTCCTTTTTTCATCACAATCAAGGCCAATCTTTTGATCTTCTAACAGTAAGCTGATCAGATATAAGCCTAACGCTGAATGATCTTGGCCATTCGTCTTCACCGCTACGGCTTCAACAATGAATTCAATTCCTGTTGACAGTGTCTCTTTATCTTTAAAAGACATAACTCCTCCCTTAAGTTACTGTGTAAATATACAGCAATATGGAGCGGGTGAATCCATATTTAAACAAATTGAGACATCAATCACATTGAACAGGGTCATGTCGACTCACCCTTAGAACACATTTCATGTCTTTAAAAAGGAGCTCGCGGACAAAAAGTAAGAGAGGAGATGATCGGGTGTCCAATAAATGCAACCTAGTCTCAACTCCATAATTGAATTTACTAAGGGACCTCGTTTTTAGTCGATAGTTACTCATTATTATTTAACTCAAGGAAAAGCCGACTCAAGCACCGCCTTCTTTTTCCCTACTTCATACTCCGCCCTCTCTAACGTTATAGGGGCAGATATCTGATGAACAGCATAATTACCACGAGGCTCTGGCCCATTTCGCCTACTTTCGGATAAAGCAGACTTGACCCATTCAAACAGATAGACGTAACGACTGACGGTCTGGCGACACAAGTTCGCCTTACGCGCCACCAAACCAATCGTGAGCTCCTGATTTTTGCGTAACAGAAACAGACAGGCGCGGATAATTCGGCGAGTGGTCTTCGTCCGACGAAGGTTATGAGTTCTTCTGGCCGCTCTACGCTGCCTTTCCTGTAAACTTAATCCACTATCCAACCTCATCACACCTCGCTGGCAGTCTGACCGAGCACAATATTTATCCCAGGTCCAACGAGAGACGCTTTTTACCACCGCTAACACCTCACTGCATGGCAAAGACGGCTTACCCACCAAATTGGCATTATTGATATGTGCAAAGCTCTCTACACGGCCTTTAAAATTCGTATAGCTGCCCTTTTCCCTTTCTTCGTCGACGATGTCATAAGCGAACCGGCGAGTACGTTCAAACAAAGTACAATTCCGGGAATAAGAAACGTCACTCTCTTGACGAAGCCACGGCCGCGTACTCTCCAGTTCAAGCGAATCCGCTAACTCGTTAAGTTCATAGACACTGCGGTGAAATTCGGTTGTCTGCCACCAAGGATGAAAGGGCGTTTTGGCAACAGGCCCTGAATAACTCAAGTCCGCCTCCAATCGCAAGGCTAACGCGCGATAAATGGCTTTGAGGTACTGAATGGGTTTGGAGCGAGCCTGATCACTGGTGCAAACCGGTACAATGGCATAAAAAAGGTGGGCTTTATTACTGGTACGGTTTCGGACAATCATATTGGGGGGCGGCAACCCTTCATCTTGCCAAATGTAGGGATTGGGGAAAGCTCGGTGTTCATGATCAATATCGAAAACCATCCACGCCTGCATCTCTTTTCGATTGACCTGCATATAGGGCCATCTGACGGCGTAGTTTCGAGGTCGAATTAGCATCGCGGTTTTGTTGTCACTGCACCTCGACAAATAAGGCGCTTCCTCAAGCAACCGGCTCAAACACGACATAGACGAAGACGCAGCGTATTCAGAATGAGCCGTCATCGGCTCGCCCTCACCGTCCCTTGTCCACGTTGACTTCCTGACTCGCTCTGGATAAACACCCTTTCCAAGGCCTCGTACGTTACGACCGAGTTGACGCTCTTAGTGGCGCCCAATAAGCCTGTCGAACCTGATGAATCCTTTCCATTCAGGCGTTCAATTGTTAAGTGTTCGTCATTTCCCCTCACCCCGCTTTTCACAGGACAGCGGAATGCATCACGCCATTGGTCTTCGCTCACTACCGCTAGATAGAAGACCGCTTCTTGGCTTATTTGAAGCACCTTACCGCCTATGACCGCCCACTCATGATTATTCATCACGTTTTCCTTGGCTAACAGGCTCTCCTTTGGGAGCAGCCAATGACGTTACTCAGGCTAAGGACAACGCGTTAAAGCCAACGCTGTCTGATTCTTTGCATTCGCTTTTCAAGACCGAATAAACGAATTCGCAGCCGTACTTGTTCAAACACCCGATTCGAATGCCTTAATTGATACGTTAACCTCATCCACTCAACCAATAATGGCGAAAGTTGACGGTCACATAACTCGCGTCGGATGCGCCTGATATAGCGAAGGCCTCTTCGCTTATCTTCCTCTGTTAATCCATGACCAGACCTTTCAGAAGATGGCTTATGATCCGGAGCAATGAGCATCACCCCTCCGAATGAATACTTGAAACTGATATACCACTAGCGCCCACCTTTCCGCCCTATCGCTTTGAGCAGACCAACACCTTGATTCAGTTTTTCCAAACTATTGAGGAGCAAAACCTGACCGCTGATATTCGCGTGTACGGTCTGAACAATCTCATATTTCTGTGCCCGAGTAAGCCTAGGCTTTCCTGCATACTCCAAAGCCATTCGAGACAACTCACCCGAATGGGTCGAGCTCTCTAGTGCGCACAAAACAAAGGCATCATCGGTAGTGTTGGGCGGTATATAAGCGGTGACCACCCCAAGTCCAAGAAGTAAGCTGTTTACAATAATGTGATTACCGCTCACTTTGGCGAGAGTGATGGCTTCAACACAACTCAGGACATGAGGCTGATCAGGATTAAGTTTATTCCGCAGCATGGTCGGACTCATCCCTATGACCTCTGCCAGCCTAGCCATATTCTCTGACCTAGCGAACACGCAACACGCCTCATTAAAGGCCCCTTGTTTTGTGCGAGAAAATTCGCCTATTGAGTCAATTCCGTTCATAACCAATACTCAATTGAAGAAAGACGAGATGACAACGAAACTCCAACCAAGAATGTTAGCCCCAACGGACAAAGCTCTTTGGTCGAAGTTATGAAAGATAAACGCATGGCTATTTACCCCATTCTCTCCAACGTTTCACGCGTTGCCATTTCTAGCAACATGACCATATTGATGAGAGGGGTTTCTTTACCTTTTGCTTTAGTTTTAATAGGTAAGCGACCATCAGCTACCCAATCCATGATGGTGCGTTTCGGCATTCCGGAGAACTGAGAGTATTGGTCGTACGTCATGAAAGGCGTATTTAGGACTACTTGATATGAGAGCATAATGATATCCTGCTTGGTCATTGAATGTTTAATTTCGGAATGACGAGTTGCACCCCACCATTTCGAACTCAATTGCGATTATTGATCACATATGAATAACAAGCAACTTAAAATAGACCAAATATCGTATTTGGGAGGTAGAGATATTATCAAGAAGTTGATAGATATCACGAATTCAGACCGCCAACAGGACGTAGCAGACGTATTTGGCATCCCAAAATCAACAATCGCGACTTGGCGACAGAGAAACCTTACTCCCTTTGAAATTGCAGTAAGGACTCATTTGAGCACTGGAGTCTCACTTGAATGGTTACTTCTAGATAAAGGCGAACCGTACCCTAAAACACCAACCCAAAAGCATATTAATAAGAAGAACGAATCGAAAACTCTTTTCGATATCGACTGTTTCTCTATTGACGACGGTAAATTGGTTGGGAAAGGGATACTTGCATTCGATAAAGCTCTTCTAGACGAGTTAGGTGTGAGTAATGTAATAGCAATCAAAGATGGAACTACTACGTTCCTTATAAATAAAGAATCTCACCATGCAGTAAGCGGTACATACCTAGTTGATATGGACGGCCTACTCTCGCTAAACGACATCCAGCGCTTACCAGGCAAAAAGCTAGCCATCAGCTTTAACGGTTCGATTCTAACCCTCGAAGAAGATGAAGTAAGGGTTGTAGGTAGAGTCGCGTTAGTGATAGAAAAGCGTTAACTGTTACACTCATCTGTTTGAGAGCCCTGCAGCTAATTTGATTAATAGCGTCACCGATACTTAACGAGCCTCTTATCACCCTCCCTCGTGGGGAGTGGCACTTGCAAAGACAAAGACTGCCTTATGGCAGTCTTTGGGTCAGTGTTGGTCGTTGTGCAATCTCTAAGTAGTCCTGAAACATTTTTGGACAAAAATGAGCTAGTTACATTACTAAATTAGAGAACAATGGATTATCTAAGGTATTGCAATACTACTAATCTGGAGACCAAATCTCGTTAAACATTACACAAGAATAACTTTGAAACTCTTCGAACACGATAGCAACGAGTTGGAGGAAGAAAGGCTTCCCTACACTGGTGAATGTGGCGTGCTATTCTTGAACGGTCTCCCGCCTCGCTAGTTTCAAATCGAACTTGATTTGGAAGTTGCTCAGGAGATAGAAGGTAAGGGTGAGGCTGACTCAAGAAGCAACTCATAAAAACGTTTTGTCGCAGGCCCCGTTTTTATCCCTTTAGGTAAAGTCAGATGCAATGGAACATGATAGCCACTGCCATTTTCCACATTCAGTACCGTTAGTTTCTCACTACCTCGGCTATCAACAATATGCTTAGGCAGCCTGCAATAGCCCACCCCCTGCTCTACTGCACCAAAGGCATGGTCGAAATTATCAACCGTAATGCGCTGACTCGACTTTAACCAGCCCACATCTTTTTTCTCGCCCAGTTTTTCAATCGAGCCTAAATCTCTCACCACAATTTGTGGCAGCGACGAGAGCTGGTTGAGCGATATAGACGTCCCCCTAGTTATCGGATGCGAACTCGCCACAACAGGCTCCATCTTGGTAAAACCAAAGGCTTCTGCAGGGTAATTGATTATGGGTAGATTAATGATGGCAACATCAGCCAGTTCTTGAATGACCATTTCAGTGGTCTTCGACAGTGATGTTTCTACCACTTGTATCGATGTACTGTTGTTCTCTGCCATAAAATTAGCCATCGGCTTATAAAGATGCTCAAGACAGCACAAATGATCAACTGCGACTACTATTTCTGACTCAACCCCCTTTGCTAACTGCTCACTGATCAGCTCTAGTTCTCGCGCTTGTTCCAGCATGCTGCTAGCCCTGCGCAATAACGCTTTACCGTCTTCAGATAACACCGTTCTTCGACCTTCAACCTGAACCAACGACACGCCTAGTTGACTTTCCAGTTTTCTCAACGCATAGATCAGCGTGGTATGGCTCTTATTGAGTTGCAATGCCGCTGCCTGAATGCTACCAGCACGATCTATCTCATGGAGTGTTTGCCATTGGTCGAGGGTGGTCTTTAATCTCATTGGTCTAAAATCCTGACATTTAATGGCAATATTATGAACTTTCCAGTCCATTTTTTAAAGGTAATATCTAAACAGGCAATAAAGCCTCCTATGTTTGCGATATGACAGGAGTCTCAGCGCAATACCAAGTATCTGTTTGGAGAAATAACCATGAAATTATTACAAGTCGATTTTGAATTTAACGGCCCATTTGGTGAAGAGATGTCGAACGCACTCGTTGGCCTAGCAAAGTCTATCAACAATGAATCGGGGCTGATCTGGAAAATCTGGACTGAAAACCAAGCCAAAAAACTGGGTGGTGGAGTCTACCTTTTTGAAGACCAACTCAGTGCAGAGACTTACCTAGCAATGCATAGCGCACGCTTAAAAGAGATGGGCGTGGATAAAGTTCGCGGCGTGATTTTTGACGTGAACCAACCATTAACTACCATTAATAAAGGCCCAATCAACGGCTAGTTCAACCGTTCATTCCTGAGTGAAAATAAAAATAGTGAAATGAAAGAAGAAATAGCAAAAGACACGAAATAGAGATAGACCAAATGAACAATAAAATGTTTTTAAGCCTACACGGCATCATATACGCAGGGTTTGCCTTAGCGCTGTTTTTCTTACCCACTGTCATGTGGCCAATGTACGGTGTAGAGATCAATGATAAATACGCGTATTTTCTCTCTCAGCACACCAGTATCTTTCTTGGCGGCATCGCAGCGATAACTTGGTTATTACGAGATATTGAAGCGGGGCTCAGCGCCAAAAAGCTCATCCTAGGTTTGGTTGTAACCAATATGCTTGGGGCGATCATCACACTGTATGCGGCTTTCACTGGTATCTTTGTTGGCTTTGGTTGGACTGATCCTGCGTTTTTCCTTTCACTATCGGTACTGAGCGTGTTGCAGGTTCGTAAGCAAGTTTAAACGGTTATTCAGTTCGGATAAGCACAAACAAAAAGCACTTGGTATATGCCGAGTGTTTTCGTATTCAACCAATTTATCAAGACCAAAGTTAAGTTCACTAAATAAGCGGAAATCTTGATGTCTAGCTTAGGTGGTAAAGCCTGAACTTTAGAGGCAATACATGTATAAGAAAACTTAGGTCAAATCTCATACCGTAACTCGTTATGTAAATCGAACGAAACCCATTTCGGGCAAAAGTTACTCAGACGAATTGGGCAACAAGTGAAGAGCCTTTTTCTTGTGGCACTAAACCACTTCTGTACACAGTTAATCCTCAACTCGAAGACCGAAATTGTGAAAAACGTCAGAATAAGGAAGCTCACGAGGAAACCAAATGGGGTCTTCCCGTTTCAGAAACGTTAACCCACTCTACTTCTACCGTTTTGATAGTTATGCTAAATTTGAGGCGAAGCTCATCTAAAGGAATGACAATGAAAGCATGGATAGCAATTACGGTGCTAGCCTCAGGTATTTTGAGTGCTGCTGAATTTCGGACGCCAAACTGCCCAATTGGCTGCCCTAGCCTAGAAATTGACGGTAATGTTGTCATCTTTGAGCGTTTATACACGCTCTCTCAAAACAAGAAAACACAATTTGCAGATTGGGTCGCATATGAAGTCGATATTCTTAACTTCGGAACAACAACTAATCGAACTTGGAAAAATAACCCTCTACTTGTTGAAGCTGAGCGATTAGAGAAAGGTGATTATACTGGGGCTTCAAGTAAGCTCAATGTTGACCGTGGGCATCAGGCTCCCTTAGCCAGTTTTGTCGGCAGCCGCTATTGGCCTACTCTTAACTATTTGTCGAATATCACTCCCCAAGCAAAAGACTTAAACCAAGGCGCCTGGAAAAACTTGGAAGAAGCAGTTAGGGATGCCGTTGGGTTTCGAGAGAACCTGTACGTTATTACGGGGACTCTCTACCGTAACGAAATGGATACTTTACCAAAAGCTGATGAGCCTCATGCAATACCCTCGGATTACTACAAAATTGTGTACGACGAGAAAGGAAATTCTGTAGCCTTTTTCATGAACCAACACACAACCAGAGATACAAATTACTGCACTAGAAAGCTGGCAGTATCAGAGTTGAGATCAATCGTTCCATATACCCTGCCAAGTGGTTTAGCTGATAGTAATGAAATATTGGAACGTTTAGGTTGTTGAACACTAAGGTTGTTTGGGCTCGAATTGCTCAGCTCAGAACATGCTCGAAGTTGTAGCTATGCCGCGCTTCCATTTAACTATCCGACTTCCAACATGCTGTGTAACTACGAATCAGTAATTAAGCGATTTAATCCACTACAACAAGTAGCTCTTCATAGGATTGAGTTACTTAAATTACCTTAGGAACAACCATGAGCTACGCTCATGAACTAATAGAGGTCTTTCAAAGCGTAGCTTTGGGATGTTTTCATGGGGGTCACTTTTACTCTATATAATATTAGGGTGAAAGTGACCCTATACATTTAGACCATTTCAAATTAGCAATCCAGTGATAGAACTAACAAGTTATATGGATGACTGTACTAATGAACTGTCCAGGCGACTGCATTTTTGAACACCAAGCTACAGATCTAGTGAAGTGGATGACTTTCAAAGTTCATTACGTGAGTGACAGCAATCGCAAGTATGAGTTCGTCATACTGAGTAGTTAAATCAATATCGGTTAAAACGATCAGCAACAACAAATCGGGCTCCGATACATCGTTCATCAAATGCAAAGCTATATCGTCAGAATCGACCTTCATCACAGCTTGAGTCATCAATACAAACAACTGGTTTAAACAGCTATCGCAATGAGCATTTGCGCGATGGATATACTCTAGAAAAATTGATTTAGTATTCATACGTACAGAATAATAAAAACACTCACAGTTAAAGTATTGGAATAGACTGCCATCATGTGAAGAAAATCACGATGCAGTCGCTCGCATACCTAATGGGTTCGAACAAGCTCAACTTTTAAACGTACGCTTTGTTAATTCGAACAAAAGGTTAATTAAACCGCACTTAGTTTTACAAACATTGACGGCCCTAGAACCTATACTGTATATTTATACAGTATAGGTTCTTAGGTCGTAAACATGCACATTCTACCGCTTTCTCCATCCAGTATTTCTTGCTCTCTTACCTCCTGGGAATCACCAGCAGCTGAGTATGTTGAGCTTGGTGTTTCACTGGATTCTGTCTTGGTAAATAACCCCAATGCTACATATCTTGCTTATGCTAACGGAGATTCCATGGAAAGAATTGGCATCTTCAATGGCGACTTGTTAGTCATCGACAGAAAGCCACAAGCTCAGCATTTTGATACCGTTATCGTCAGCTTAAATGGTGCATTTATGTGCAAAATCCTTGATCTGCATAACAGGCTTTTGCTGTCAGCAAATCCTCATCACTTACCTATTGAGATCCATCCAGAAGATGCCTTTGCTATTGAAGGGGTTGTGATACGTTCTATTCGTCTACATAAACCGTTGCCTGAGTTCATGTAATGTTTGCTCTTATAGATTGCAACGCTATGTATGTCGCTTGTGAACAAGTATTTCGGCCTGATTTACGACACCTACCCTGTATTGTCTTATCAAACAATGATGGTGCAGTTGTAGCAGCAAATCGGTTGGCAAAAGAAGCTGGAGTCAAAAAGTTTGAGCCCTATTTCAAGCAAAAAACACTCATTGAAAAGCGTGGTGTGAACGTTTTTTCATCAAACTATGCTTTATATGCTGATCTGTCTGCAAAAATGATGGCAACAATTACGACGTTCTCACCAAGGAGCCATATTTACTCAATAGATGAATGCTTTTTAGATATAAGCCGTTTTTCACATGTTGAGTCAGACTTAACCTCTTTCGGTCAACGAATTCGTCAAACGGTCTGGAAAGAATGTCGACTGCCCGTTTGCTTTGGTGCGGGTGATACTTTGACACTATCAAAAATGGCAAACAGAGTAGCCAAAGTTGATAAAAAGTTGAATGGTGTCTGCATCGTTGATTCTGAAGACAAACGCCAACAATATTTGACATCACAACCTGTATCTGAAGTTTGGGGCGTTGGAAGGCGATTGACACAACGTATGAAGTTGATGGGGATTGAAACAGCTCTAGATCTTGCGAATTTAAGTCCTGAACAAGCAAGGTGCTCTTTCAATGTAGAAATTGAACGCACCGTTCGTGAGTTAAATGGCCACCCTTGCAAAGTTTGGGACGAATGCAGAGCGGACAAACAACAGATATTTAGCACTCGCAGTGTCGGCAACCGAATAACATCACTTGAAGAGCTAAAACAAGCCCTCGCCTTTCACGCTGCCACAGTGGCAAGAAAAGCACGTAATCAAAAGAGCTCATGCGCTACTCTCATGGCTTTTGCCAACACATCACCTTTCGATGACATACCACAAAACTTCAAAAAAACCTGCACATTTGAATTTCCAACTAATGATACAAGTAAGTTGACTAAAGCAGTGACGTTGATGGCAACTAGGTTGTTTAAGCCAGGTGTCAGCTATTACAAGATTGGCGTAGGTGCGATGAACCTAGTATCCGATCGGCAGCGTCAACAGGACTTATTTTCCGAACCTGACAACCCAGCATTGATGCAAGCCATAGATAAACTCAATAACAAGTTGGGGCGAGATTCGATATTCCTAGCCGCTCAGGGAACTACACATGACTGGGCTATGAAGCGCAATTTTTTATCACCACAATACACCCCATAATCTAGCGATTATGAATGGTTGTCTGTTGTAAGTTATTGATAATTATTGATGTTAAGTTTTTGTTTTTTGATGTTATGGCATTTTTGATAACGTTTTTTTGTTCAAAAATGCCCCTGTAAACAGGAGCTTAAAATGCAAAAAATGCCTCTTACTCAGCGATTTGTCGAGCATGTAAAACCGACTTCGACCACACAAGAATACTATGATACCAAGGTGTCGACGCTGTATTTACGAGTCTACCCGTCAGGGAGACGAGTGTTCTTTGTTCGCTTCCAGAGTAACGGATTGAGAAAAAATCATAAGCTAGGGTGCACATTAGAGTGCTCATTACGTCAAGCAAGACTAAAAGCCTTGCAGCTTGTTCATCAAGTACGCAGTCCGAAAATTGAAGCATTGCCCTCCATAACGCTACAGGCGTTCGGCCAAGAATTTTTTAAGCGTTATCCTCGTCATTGGAAACCTCGCACTTTGAAAAAGAACGAAAGTGCCTTTCGTCTTCAGATCGCCCCTTATCTTGGAGATAGGGAAGTACAATCTATTGTTCGAAATGATGTTGAGCAGTGGTTTGCCCAGTTAAGCCATGTGAAAGGCTCAGCCAACCAAGCGTTAGTGTTGCTGTCGGTTATGATGCAACAATGTGAAACGTGGGAATATCGTCCTAAAAATACCAATCCTTGCCGTGGTTTCAAGCGTTATAAAGAAGGAGGGAGAGAGCGCTATCTTAGTAAAGACGAATTGCGACAACTCTGGCGAGTGTTAGACACGTTAGAGGGCGATAACCCGGCTAAGGTCATGATAATACGTTTGTTGATATACACAGGTTGCCGCTCATCGGAAGTGAGAACCTTACAATGGAAAGAGTACCGAGGTGGTCACTGGCATTTACTAGACAGTAAAACGGGGGCGAAAACGGTTTACCTTTGCTCACAAGTTAGAGCTTATCTTGATGCATGGCAATCAGAGAGTCCTTACCTGTTTCCAACCCCTTGTAACACTCAACCCATATCCACCAATCAGTTGGGTATATTCTGGCGACAGGCTCGCCAGTTGGCAGGATTGGAAGGTGTACGTTTGCATGATTTACGTCACACCTACGCCAGTATTGCCATTCAGTCGAAGGTAAACTTGATCGTGCTGAGTCGCCTTTTGGGGCATGCTGAAGCGGAAACGACGCTAAAGTATGCACATTTGGGACGTGATGACGTGTGTCAGGCCGCTTCTCATGTGTCGGGAGTGCTCGTTAAAGGTATGCGCTCATGAAGTCACTGTTATTCACTTCTAAAGTGATTCAATCACTTCATTCGAAAACTCGAACGTATACGGTGTGGGATACCAAGTGCCAGCGTTAGGAGTTCGAGTTTATACCGATGGTCGCCGTTTCTATGTGACTCATTTATCCATTCCCAATAAGACGTTGGCGGCAGTGGGACAACTGACACTAAAAAAAGTGAGACAACACGTACGTGCTTTACAGGCCTCTTTTTTAGACAAAGAGACGAAACCGATACGGTTGATCCGCTTTGATGCGTTGGTGAAAGAAGAATGGACGGATAAGGTCTGCAAGGGATGGAAAGTGAGTACACAAGGGACAGCGTCGAGCGCCTTAAAAAAGCATTTGTTGCCCGAGTTTGGACTTTTTCCTGTCAGCCGTATTGATTCGTGTCATGTGCATCTTTGGTTTGATGAACTCAGCCAGAATTACGCAGGGGCTGCCAACCGTAATCTTGATGTGCTTCGTTCTATCTTCAAATATGCGGTGAAACAAGGTTATTGCATGGAAAACCCTTGTGATGGTCTCAAGCAAAATCGTAAAAAAAAGCTCAATCGTTTTTTGAGTTTGGACGAGTTAGCGCAGTTGCATAACGCATTAACGGTGGTCAGCCAGCAAGGTGATATGGAAGCGTGCTGTTGTCAGGTGCTAAAGTTGGTGTTGTTAACGGGATGTCGAATTTCAGAGGTAACAAGCCTGCAATGGTCTTTTGTTAAAGGCAGGGAGTGGCACTTGCCGGACAGCAAAACGGGTGCGAAGGTGGTGTATGTGGGCAAGGAAGCGCAACAGCTCCTCTCAGACATATCCAAGCAAGCATGGACACAGCGTAGCGAATCACACGATGATGTGTTTATGCCTTTGCGTCGTTTTGTGAGTCGGTCGACTAAGGTTAGTATGGTCTGGCAACAGGTGCGAGCCTTAGCCCATATCGAGGATGTTCGTATTCACGATTTGCGCCATACCTTTGCCAGTTATGCGGTGTTAGAGGGGTATCCTATCCCAATGGTGTCGAAACTGTTGGGTCACACGCGCATTTCATCCACGCTTCGTTATGCTCACGTGGATGATGCGCAAGTATCGCAATCTGCTGAGGCGATAGGGGAAGTTATTAGTGGAATATTATCAGGTCAGCTTGTGAGTAACCCTAAAACTCGAAAAGTAAGAGCATCCAAACCTAAGCTGACGAAATCTCCCCCTAAACGCAGAGGAAGACCTATCAAAGCAATACCTGAACTTACCGATGAGGAGGTTGAACGGCTTAGATATGAAGTGGATTTTTGGGAATGGTGATGAAAATATCTGTCGGAATAACATAAGTACATCAAATTTTAAGGTTAGGGTTTTGGTGAAATTCGTGTTTGAGGGCAGTCACACTTGGAGGTCTATGCTCATTTACTTTTCACTTGCCTCACCGTAGACCTTCAGCCCTGTAGCATCAACGGCTAAATGCTGAATTGCTTCTTCACCAATCCAAAATATCAGTGACTAATGACTGATTAAAGCTTGATTATATTGCTTCCAGTTAGTTTCTTTATAGCGAGGCTTGGTCATTAATCTAAGTCTTTGAGTCAACTTAGCTGCTCAGCTCATAAGTTGAAGGTTTAATTTTCTAATCTTGATAAATAATGATTCTTTATCAAGATTATATGTGATTGTGAGCATCTTGTTTTTAAGTAAAGAGCTAAAGTTTGGCGTGTTTACTTATTAGAGTGGTAAAACGTTATGACTGTAGCAAAGAGGACATTAGGACGGATGATGTTTGTTGCGCAATTTTTACCATTTGTATGGTTTGTTCTTCTAATATTAATCCAAGAGTGATTTTAAGGCGATTAAAAACGCATACTTTGACTCCTTTGAAGAGGTGTGGCGGGTTATGCTGAGCCCTTGTACAAGGTTTTCTGTTCCACTAATTTAGCTCATCGTATTAATCTTGTCATACAAATGGTAGTGTTTGGAAAGGGCAGTGGTAGCAGTGGTAAAAACAGCTTGAGCTAAGTTTGTTCAGGCGAGTCACTCTACTCATATATTAAGTCTAAGTGAGGAACGGTCGTCCATGTAGCGTTGAAGTCATTATTAAAACAACTTCTATGTCTTGTTGCTAATAATCAAAGACAAGCCAAATCCAATAAATATCCCTCCAGTAACCTTATTAAATGTCGCTCTAACCTTTTCCTTTATAAGCCAAAACTTAAGCTTCTTTGTTACTAACGCGTATGTTAAAAGTGCTAGGAATGACGACGATGTAAAGGTAAGTGTAAGCAAGATAAATTGCGGTATGATGGAATGTTCAACTTCGATAAACTGAGGAAACAAGGCCGAATAAAAAACGATAGCCTTTGGGTTAGTTACACCAACCAGATACGCTTCACGAAACAACATCTTTCTGTTATTCGCGCTAGCTTGGGGCTCATAATTTTTTAAAGTCCGTTTGTTTGATCTCCACGTCTTTATTCCAAGTAAAAGTAGATATATTCCGCCAACCATTTTAATAAATAGGAATAACGATTCAGATGCCAAAAGAAGAACACCTAAACCTGTAGCCGATAAGCCTGCCATTGTGATCATAGCTGCAATATTTCCAAGAATCCCTGAGACCGCTCGCTCAACCCCATACACGGCTGAATTTTTCACAGTCAATAACACCGCAGGCCCCGGGGAAAAAGTAGCAGCTACACAAATTGTAAAAAATAGTAAATAGTCCATATGTTTGTTATCCGTAATATGAAAGACCTATTGAAAATATAAAGGACGTAATGCTCTGTTAGGGGATGATACTCCTCGACTTTAAAAAGATTACATCACAAGTATTTTATTATGCCTTGACGGTTAACTAATTAATTTATATTTAAATAATAAATTAATTAATATTAATTTTCGTTTAGCTTCCTTAATTTGACTGAATGATAATATTCATAGCTAAAGAAGCGCTTAAAACATTGATAGGGCGATGAAGAGCTCTGGCGTAAGAGGAACACCTAGCGTAGCTCGTAAGTAGGACGTTCGCTTATACAGTGGTATAGGTCTAAAGCTGTTGAGAATATTTAATGTTTATTCAAAAATGATACTATCTATCTGGGATTTATGAAAAAAATAATATTACTTACCTGTTTATTCAGTGTTCCTGTACTAGCCGCGACAGAATCCCCTCAGTTTTTTGTTGGCGTAGTAGGGGGATACCAAGGGGCTCTGGAGGAGAATTACAATCACTCAAATCCAGAGGGCACAATTTTAGGTCTCTATAGCGGGTTACAGTTTACTCCCTCTTGGAGTTGGGATTTAGGCTATCAAGATCACGATGAACTAAAGGCGGATGGATGCCACTCGGTTAATGTTAAAACTTGGTTGATTGAAAGCACTCTTCGTTACGATTGGTACCTACAAGATAACCTAAGTTTATACGGTCGACTTGGTGCTGCTTATTGGGACATGGAAAAAACGCAACTGTCTTCAAGTAAGAGCGATGCAACAGGTTTTTCTCCTCTCGGTGGGGTGGGGATTAACTATCACTTTAACCCTAACGTCCGATTATCAACGGGCTATCAATACATTGACAGTATTGGTAAGTCAAACACGGGTAAGTATGATAGCCGTGGATTGTTGGTCAGTCTAACCTATACGTTTGGCAGTACAACTCAACCAGCGTTAGTCGAAACAGCGCCAACGTCTATTATTGAAGATACTCCCGTTAAAGAGACAGCCACTGTAAAAACACCGCCTCAAATACAGGCATTTTCACCAAAAACTACAGATATATTGTCTGGTTTTGATTCAGGCGATCCTAGCCAAGAGTTTATTGACCAATTAACTGAAATCTCTTCAATATTAAATTCTTACCCACAAGCTCAGGCCACAGTTGTTGGACACACTGACTCAACAGGCTCAGCACTCTACAATCAAAACCTATCTGAGCATCGTGCTCAAGCGGTCGTCAATAAACTGATTGAATTGGGTGCCACACAGACACAACTTGAGTGGAGAGGCGAAGGTGAGTCTCAACCTGTTGCTGACAACAAGACCGCAGAGGGGCGAGCTAAAAATCGCCGAGTTGAAGTTACCATCCCCAGTTTTCAGTTCCAAGAGTAAGTTATTATGATTAAATGTTTTAAAGCCTTATTTGTAATAGTGGTTTTTCCAATACTAACGTTATTAACTGGTTGTAATTCAGAAGGCGCCTTCTCTGGATCAACCATAAAATTAGAACGTATTGATATCGTCGCTTCTCCGATAGTGATGAAAGGTGTCAGTCAACTAACTCTTGCTGCGGGCAACAAGCAGCCCTTTGAAACGGTTGGTCACTACTCTGATGGTTCATCTCGCACATTGACGGATTTAAACGTGAGTGATTGGCACACAAGCAACTCTGATGTAGGGCGCTTTGATGAGACTGGCGTATTTACTGCTACTAACGAGGGCTATACCACAGTAATGGCCACCAAAGATGGCATCCCCAGTAATACGGTGGAGGTGAATGTATCGGCAGCGGTCATTACGGCCATTCAAGTGACCCCTTCGCCTGTGAATATTGCGAAAGGTCAGACTGACCAGTTAATCGCCATAGCGACATTCAGTGATGCAACCTCGTCTGACGTCTCTAGCTCAGTGACGTGGGCTCCTGTCGATACAGCGACGGCAACCGTGTCATCAACCGGTTTACTGTCTGCGGTTGAAACGGGTGGTACGACACTCACGGCCACCAAAGATGGCATCCCCAGTAATACGGTGGAGGTGAATGTATCGGCAGCGGT
>NZ_JBFSUL010000064.1:21794-27959 GCF_041467395.1 Vibrio sp. 10N.247.310.98
TACGACACTCACGGCCACCAAAGATGGCATCCCCAGTAATACGGTGGAGGTGAATGTGTGTAACTTGGCTGGTACATGTATTGATATCTACGATAGAGGTGGTAGTGGTAAGTTGCTTACCAATTCACCATCAGCGGCCTATCTAGACAGCATTGGCGGTAGTGCTACAAACGGTACTCATACTGAAAGCGGAAATTCCGGCCCAGTTGGTGGTGATTTTTACCTATTCGACTGGAATAACGCAAATGCACTGTGTACTACCTACAACACCCATAGTCTCGGCGGACGAACTAACTGGCGTTTAGCGACAAGAGACGAGTTAAAAACGGAGCTATACGACGCATTCGGTCCGATGTTTATCGCGCGCGGTTGGCCGACCAACTACTACTATTGGTCGGCGACTCCTAATGGTTCTCTCTATTACGACGTGGACCTCGTCAATGGCTACGTCTTCAGCAACCAGCCGAGCCTCACGGGCTACGTATCCTGCGTCTCAAATCCTTAAAGTTGAGCGTTTAGAGTTTAGAGTTTAACGTTTTAATTTTTAATTTTTAATTTTAGTTTTTGAAGTGCCAGAGTTGCATCTGGCACTTTTTTAGGGGGGGAAGATAAGTGAATATTGAAACTAAATTAGCATTGGTTGAAAGCAGTCAACGTATTGTTGGCATAAAAGAGGGGATGTTTGTACGTTTCTATGAGCAATCACTCTTTGGTTGGCAGCAGTGGGTATCTAAACAGGACCAATTACCGACATTGAAGGTGTTAAAGAAAAAGGTTAAGAAATTGGGTCATGACTCCAACATGGTGAGCTTGAGTTAGAATGGTAGTCCCTCAACTCTGAATTAAAAATTATGGCTACTATTCAAGTTAACTGTCGGTTTTGCAACCAAACGGAGTATGTTCGTAAACATGGTACTGGTGTGTCAGGCTTTCAGCGGTTTCGTTGCCTTGAGTGCAAACGCTCATTTCAACTTGATTATGCTTACGAAGCATATAAACCCAAGGTCAAAGAGCAAATCATTGATATGGCGATGAATAGCTCTGGTGTAAGAGAAACAAGTCGTGTCTTAAAAGTTGGCCATAACACGGTACTGCGCACTTTAAAAAACTCTCGCCGAAACAAGTCACCTCAATACCTTTCGATAGAGCAAACATCTCTCTCATCTGTGAGGTCGATGAACAGTGGTCATTCGTAGGAAACAAAAAAAATCGTCGTTGGCTTTGGTATGCATTGGAGCCCGGTTATAAACGCATCATTGCTCATGCCTTTGGTAAGCGCAATACAGATGAGCTGCGAGCGTTACTTGCTTTACTTAAGCCATTCGACATCAGTTTCTTTTTCACCGATGATTTCAGCGTCTACTCGAAAGAATTGCCAAAAGAAAAACATGTTGTAGGGAAAAGGTTCACTCAGCGGATTGAACGAACCAATTTGACTTTGCGTTCCAGATAAAAACGTTTAGTGCGTAAAGCTATTGGCTTCTCGAAATCGGAAGAAATGCACGATAAAGTGATAGGGACTTTCATTGAGCGAGAGTTCTACCACTAAATCAAATAATTGGCGTCACGACCTACAAAAGTGTGTTCTGGAGGGACTCCAAGTACACGAGTTAAAGAGTTTTATATCGACGGGACAGTACCTTGGATTAAAACTAAGGAAGTGAATAATTGTAAGGTTTTTTCTGCTGAGACCTACATCACTGAAGATGCCATAACGAAGTCTACCGCAAAGTTAATACCGGAAAACTCGGTAATCATCGTTATGTATGGTAATGGTGATACTGCAGGTAGAGTCGCAATTAATAAAATTCCAGTTGCTACAAATCAAGCCTAGCTTATTACCAACTATTTTAAAGCCATCCCAATCACTTCCAACGCCCAGTTCTCTATTGCAGCCGAACCTCATCAGTCTCTAGCACTCTGGGGGTATCGGTTTTCCGAAACTTATTTATGTCCAGAACCGTCACAGGCTTAATTCTTACCCGTAGCACCTCCTAGCTCGAAAGAGTGTCCAAATGTTTGATAAAAATAGGTTTCGACTCTTCAGATCATTTATTAGCAAAGTACTCTCGGTAGGTCTTTTAACTTTGTCGTGGGGTGTGGTGAATAATTGAAAATACAGGGGCACTTCTTACAAAGTATCCGGTTGGTTTTTGTTTTCACTAAGAGCTTGGATTATCGATGAAAAACGCCCCTATTGGAAGGGGTTGGGGTGTAGATTTGACCACACTGTTTTTACATTAACGCCAAGTTACTCTTATACAGGGGCACTTTCTCCCCCAAAATACAGGCTAGAAATAAAAGGATTCTAGGACGTACCATCGCGCCAATCGACTTTGTTTCTGAAATCAGAGAACTAAAGGCACAATCCAGCATTTAACCATTGAGACTACAGGGTAAAAGTCTACGGTGAGGGCGAGTGAAAAATTAAAAAGCATAGTACTGATGGGAAGCACCGAGTCTGGAGGAAGTTCCATTTTACGGTAGATAACAACACGCATGAAATCATTCCTGCTGAGTTAAGTTCATCCCGTGTATCCGACGGTGAAGTTCTACCTAACTTGCTCAAATAGTCGAGACAAATAATCAATTAAATATCTGATGATGGAGCTTGTGAGACGAAGTTATTCGCCTAAAATGTGCAGTTCAACTCATACGGCTACCATAACGCTCTCTTTCAGAGACCTTAATGTACCGAATGAAGACGTTGCTCGGCGGTACATTAAGGTTAAGAAACTAAAACGCCCAAATTGGCGAAACTTACGCCATGAAGTATCACAATTATTATCTGAATTCTAGAAGAGTCTACTAAACGTGGGAGGCTCGAATATGCTCCACTTAAGACATCTGTAAAAATTTTATACTTAATTATTATTATTAAGTATAAAAACCAATTTATTAGGTTAATAACTATCTTTCTTTATATTTAGATTTAGGTTGTATACTTATGAAATTAAAAATACTCTTTTTATTTGGTCTGCTGCTTCTTCTCGGTTGTAAGGAGAAAGGAGGGTCTGAGGTGCAGAAGATATTTACCGGAGAATTTCTCCTCTCACCACATGAAGTGGTTGATTTTTCAGAAATAGTGAAGAGCAGACCTCAAACAGCGTGCTGCAACGAGGCCATAGAGTTAGAGTTAATGTCAGGAAAAGAATTCATAAAACTAACCAAAGATAAGAAAATCGTCGCGCTCAAAGATGGTGAAGTGAAGCTAAAGAACAAACGGAATGGTGATTTATATTACTTAAAAATTGATTCGAATGACTTAGGGACGGCATTTTTAAACTTAACTTTCATCGATTTATACACGGGAGTCGTGTTGACTGATGATGTGCTTAAAGTAGGACATAGTTACGCCTTAGGGATGTCTAGCCGTTTCCCATTAAAACAGAGCGATGTGCAATTAGAGACCACAAATGAAAAACTAATCCAACGTGATGCCGTCGGCAATATCTTCATCACCCCAACCGAAGCAAATGTTCAAGGCAGCAACCTTTTAATTAAAATTCAAGCGAACGGCCGAAAATACGCGAAATACTTTAAAATAAAAGAAGAACAAATTAAGGGAAGCAGGTTAATTACGGATCCTCAAAAGCGTTTCTTGCCTGTTGGAGCAAAAGTCCTCCCTTTGGTTTCGTATATTAACGCGGACGGGAAGATTCACTCTGTTAGAGCAGAGCTGTTAACCTATGTAATTGATGGAAAAGAGCTATCTCTGGCCGCTCTCCACGAGTATCTGTCTGATCCAAAGAACACAGGCCGACATAAGATCTTGGTCAAACACCCCAATTTAGTAGAGGCCAGCTTAAACTATGAAATAGTAACGTTGAGTGATTATGTGACTATGTTCGGAATAACAGTCAACCTTCCCGCCTTCCCAAAAGCATTACAAGCTCATGTAGATATTCCATATCGTCTTCTTGTAACGAGCAATGGAATAGATGTAACCTCCTTAGTCGAACTCGAGGTGGGCCCCGACGAGGCTGGGAGAGTTGAGGACGGTTTTCTCATAGTTTCTAACAAAGAGGTAAAAACCTTCTTAGTCTCTGTCTCAATTAACGGAAATAAACTTTCTTCGTACATCCCCCATCATCCCGATTATTACAGAGTGAATGTAGATAAAACAGATCTACGTTTAAACCTTAATGTAGCGGATAGTCTCTACACTAAAAGGGATAAAGATTTGCCCTTACATTTATTATTGAATGACGTTAATGTAACTGCCCGTAACCTAGGCGTTCAATTCATTAATTCCACAGGAGAAAAAGTCCCTGGAAGTGACGGAAAAAAGGCTTGGTCCACCTGCAGTTTGAGTTTTTCTGATCCATCGGCGATGGTCCTCTTTGATGACAAAATTTATGGAGTGCCCGAAAATCAAACGCATGAATCACTGTTCACGTTTGATTGCCGTGAACGAAATCATATCACCCCCCATCAAGCAATAGACTTTGTGGCGATAAGTAGTATGGGGTTAAATGAAGTGGTCGACCACTATGGTACGCCTTCCTTACTTCATCCAGAAGAAAATGGAGTCTATAGAATAGTGTATGATAAATTTAACCAACAATCGGTGCAGGTTAATGTCTCTCCATTTCTGAACAACATTTTCAACCATTATAGCAAAAACTGGCTTACGGGACCGTACACAGTTTCGGGCTCTGAAGACCTAATTGTAGATTCACGGGGAAACCTAACGTTTTTAGGAAGCTTCCAACCCTCCACCCTAACCCTCCACAAACAACTTCAAGGGGAGGAGCTGATAACTTATAATCTTGAGGTCGATTACAGCAATACCGAAACATCAGAAACCCACGTCTATAATCAAAATCATCATTGGATGACTCTTGCGAAAAATATTGAATTAGATGGACAAACTCTGTCTTTTGAAAATGTACCTTATCTAGCAAAGGGTATTCCAATTACGGTAAGTGCTCTGAATCAAAAAGGTGAAAATATAATTATTAATCCTTATATTCGCATTAAGGCCGATAAGCCTACTGAGAATGATGCCATCATGTTAAACGGTAATCAGTTGTTCATGAATACTCAGGGCCCAGTAGGCCAATATCAATTTGCTTTGTTAGATAAAGAATATAGGCAAGAGTTATCAGGCATCCTTTTTAACATCGTCGATACGATTAAAATACATTCGATTCAAGGCCCACACTTAAATACTTCAATTCCCGTAGGCTCAATTGGTCGCTTGGCATTTAAAAGAAAAAATGGGCCAGACTATGAAATTAATATCAATCGAACCACCTCTTTCTTAAGGTCTTATCAATACATGTCTACTATGTATGGAAATGTTTTTTCGAAATCAGGGGGGAATATTTTACCCGTAGACACTGGAACAGGGGTGATAAATACAATAGGCTCAGCTTATCGAAATGGCTTTGGTATCAGTGAGAGTCTTATGGCTGAACTGGAACAACCCGTTCAATATGACTTTGAGATTATCGATCCATTAGGAAACTTATTGTTTTCATGGTCCCGCTAACTGATTATCTATCGATTTAACAGACATAAATAGGTTAAGAATGTCGTCTGAAGCGGCATTCTTTTCTAAAAAAACAATAGATCGTAAAAATAATTTATTTAACCTCCTCAGACCCTTACCAATAAATTGATTAAACACAATAAAATAAGATCCGATAGTTCCCAATTAAATTTCACCCAATCGTTAACTTTTTTTCAAGATATTCCCTATCCAATTACATCGCACTTGTGAAATTTATACTTCTACCTCAACAACATTTTATATTCTTACAAGCAACCATTTACATTGAAATCGATTTAAATGGTGTGTGGTGAATAATTGAAAATACAGGGGCATTTATGGAACACTTTCCAATTAGTTGTTGCTTTCGCTAAGAGGCTAAATTATCGATGAAAAACGCCCTATTGGAAGGAGTTGGGGTGTAGATTTTACCACACTGTTTTTACATTAACGCCAAGTTACTCTTATACAGGGGTACTTTAACCCCCAAGTACAGGCTAAAAATGACGAGATTACAGTTAACGGAAATTAGCGCTAGAACGCTTCGTAAACGCCCCATGCTTACGAATCCCCTCATAATCAGGCGTAAAAACAATGAGGTAGACGCGCATCGCCGTCTTTGATCTAATGAATATCGCTGAACACACATTTCGAACAAGTGGGTTAAC